>CAYLWV010000075.1:0-7152 GCA_964387485.1 uncultured Dechloromonas sp.
CCCAGCGGTGTGGCGCGCGGGTCAATGGCGATGCTACGACCCGGTGTCAGCGGGACGCCCAGTGCCCCAGGGGGGCCGGCGTCCGGGTTGTTGGGGTCCGTTGGCAAGACGCGGAAAAAGACGTAGCTGGGGTTCGCATTGAGCAGGGTCTGTACCTTGGCGGGATTGTTGCGTGCCCAGTTCTGGATGCCTTGCATGGAGGCGGTGTCTTTGGTGAGTGCCCCCTGCTTGATCAGCACGCTGCCGATGCTCTGATAGGGTTGTCCGTTCTGGTCTGCGTAACCCACGCGGACCCGACTACCATCCGGCATCTGTACGCGGCCGGACCCCTGAATCTGCAGGAAGAACAGTTCAATGGGGTCGTCGACCCAGGCCAGGGTTCGAGCGTTCATGCGGCCGGGATTGGCTTCGATCTGCTCACGGGTCCAGTAGGGAATAACCTTGTTGTCATCCGTCAGACGACCCCGCACACGCTTGCCTTTGAGCTCCGGAAAGAGGTCGCCGAGCTCGATGGTGAGCAGGTTGGCGGGTACACCGTAAATGGGGTAACGCGCTTTGCCGGTGGGTTGTTTGGCGCCCTGAAGGAGCGGTTCATAGTAGCCCGTGAACAGACCGTTACCGGCGCCATCATTCTGTACCAGCTGGTAGGGTTGGTAGTATTTCTGGTAGTAGGCGCGAACGGCCGCCGGGTCTTTGCGCTGGTTGTCCGTCAGTGCGCGGGCGGCGTTGCAGGCATCTTGCCAGCCTGTCTTTTTGCCCAATGCGTTGCAGCTTTGCAGTTGCGCTGGGATAGCTTCGGTCAGAGTTTTATCATCGGTCCAGCCCGGTAGATCCGACCAGCTAGCGAGTTTGAGCGGTTTCACAATTTGGATGGCGGCGGCCGGTTTTTCCGGGGCGGCACAGGGTGGGCATTCGGTCGTGGCGCAGCCGGCCATGAGCACGGCTGAGGCGCCGGCTGTGAGCGCCTTGAGTAGGCTCAAGCCCTGAAATGCAGTAAGGTGTGCGGTGTTCGAAGTTGGTCGGATCATGGCCAGAGCAAATGAGGTCAAACGTGAATAAAACAGTTCCAAGTATACCGACTGTGGCCAGCGCCGGGATTGATGCGCTGGCGGCGTTGCTGTTGCGCGCCGAGGCTGTGCTGGCCCGGTTGGAATCGGTATTGCCGGTCGCCAGTGATGCGGTGACGGACTGGTCGGCATCGGCCTGGCGCTGGGTGGTGAACAAGCGGACGGGTGTGGGATCCCTCGTGGCGGTGCCGCGCGTTTCGGAGATCAGTTTGTCGGATCTGCGCGATGTGGATGAGCAGAAGCAGCGCCTGGTTGCCAATACCGAACAGTTTCTGGTTGGGCGCCCGGCCAACAATGTGCTGATGACCGGTGCGCGCGGTTGTGGCAAATCGTCTCTGGTGCGTGCTTTGCTTACCGCCTATCGTCACTATGGTGACGGGGGCTTACGCATCATCGAAATCGACAAACATGATCTGCGTGATATTCCGGACATTGTGTCCCTGATTAGCGGCCGCTCCGAGCGCTTTATTCTATTCTGTGATGATCTATCCTTCGAAGCCGGTGAGGCCGGGTATACGGCGCTGAAGTCGGTGCTGGATGGTTCGGTGGCTGCCGTGCCGGACAATGTGCTGATTTATGCCACGTCCAACCGGCGACATCTGATGCCGGAGTACTTTTCGGAGAATGCCGCGACGCGGCATGTCGATGAGGAAGTGCACCCGGCCGAAGCGGTTGAAGAAAAGATTTCGTTGTCCGAGCGCTTTGGTCTGTGGTTGTCCTTTTATCCATTCAGCCAGGACGCCTATCTGAATATTGTGAACGGCTGGCTGAAACATTATGGTGAAAGCGACGCGGCGATTGCCGATGCGCGGCAACATGCGCTTAACTGGGCGGTGGGGCGTGGTTCGCGTAGTGGGCGCGTGGCCGAGCAGTTTGCCCGCGATTGGGTGGGGCAGCATCAGTCATGAGCGGACAGCATCTAGTGGTGTCTGGTGCGCAGATTGACGCCAAGCTGACGCGGGTGTCGGCAGCGGTCATTCTGCGCGAGCACAACGGCAAGTGGCAATACCTGCTGGCGCAACGGCCACCGGGCAAAGCCTACGCCGGTTACTGGGAGTTCCCCGGCGGCAAGGTGGAAGCCGGTGAAAGTTTTGATCAGGCGTTGGTCCGTGAACTACAGGAAGAACTGGGGATCACGGTCACGGCGATGACACCCTGGGTGACCCGCCATTTTGTGTATCCACATGCCCGGGTGGAAATCCGCTTCTTTCGTGTGAGCGATTGGGAAGGCCGGTTGCAGCCTCTGGAGCATACCGATACCGCCTGGATTGAAGCAGACCGCATGCGCGGTGTGCTTGAACTGGAGGGCATGCAGCCGCCATTCCCCGTGCAGCCGGTCTTGCCCGCCAATACCCCCATTCTGCGGGCGCTGGCTTTGCCGACGACGTATGCGATTACGAACGCCAGCGAGCATGGTGAGGATGGCGAGCTGCTTCGCCTCAAAGCGCAGCAGCCGTCGTTGGTGCAGGTACGCGAACATGCGTTGCCTGAAGCGATGCGTGGCGCTTTTTGTCGTGCGGCGGTGTCCGTGGTGCATGGTTACGGGGGGCAGATACTCGTCAATGGCACCGTGGCTGAGGCGCAGGCCTGCGGTGCCGATGGCGTACATCTGACGGCGGCACGGCTGATGGCTTGTGATGCCCGGCCGGAGGGCTTGATCGTGATGGCATCGTGTCACAACGCCGCCGAATTGCAGAAAGCCTCAGCGCTGGGACTGGATGCCGTGGTGCTGGGGCCGGTTGCCGCGACGGCGTCTCATCCAGGCCAAATACCGATGGGATGGACATCGTTTACCACGCTGATCGAGGGGGCTCCGATGCCGGTCTATGCTCTGGGCGGGATGGCGCTTTCTGATCTGGCAAAGGCGCAGTCGGCCGGTGCGCAGGGTGTAGCCATGATGCGGGGCTGGTAAGCCCGCTTTTTTATTGCTCGGTAGGCGGCTCGTCGGAGAGCCCCTGGTCGTTTTCCTGAACCGGAATACGGTAAGACTCCGACGCCCAGGCACCGAGATCAATCATCTTGCAGCGCTCCGAGCAGAAGGGGCGCCACTTATTTTCTGGCGCAAATACGGCCGGTTCACCGCAATGCGGGCAGGGGACTTTCTGACTCACGGGTTTAGATGGCGCAGAAGGTGAGGTCGAAGCGCACATCGCGTTCCACCTGGCGCGGACGCTGGTGAAAATCGGTTTCCATGAACCGCAGGTTCAGGGCATATTTGTTGGCGCTGGTTTCCGGTGTGATCATGGCATCGTGAATGCGGATGCGCAACATCTGGGCGTTAACGCCGGCCAGGGTGCGCTGGTAGCTGCCGCGCGATGCCGTATAGGCTTCCGGTGTGCCGCTGTCTCGCAGGAGGTGCAGCACAATGGCCAGGCCGTCACGCAACGGCAGGAAGGGCTCCAGCCAGGTTTGCAGGTCACGCTGACGTTGTGCTGTCGGCTGGTTGAGCCACAGATGGTAGGACGGAATGTCGAATTCGCTCAGGCCGCCCGGAATCAGCGAACGGTTCTTGACCGAGATCAGCCACTCGTTGTCGCGCAGATGCTGACCCAGTTTGCCGCTAAGGGCATGCAGCAGATTGAGTGCTTCGCTGATTTCATCGAGTGCGGTATCCAGCGCCTCGGACGAAATGTTCGGGTTGTCACGGAATGCCGTGAGTACCTGACGCTGACGTTCCAGCTCCTGCAGCAACTCGGACTTGAGATCCGGTCGGGCCACTTCGAGGATTTCGAAAAGGACGGTCAGCGCGGCGTGATGATCATGAATATCGGGCGCACCAAGGTAGTGCGCCATACGTGCGAACAGGTCTTCAAGGCGCAATAGGGCCCGGATGCGTTCGGTCAGAGGATATTCGTAGATCAACACGATAGGTTTGGTTTCGACCTTGGTTGGCGCCAAATCGACGGATTCTTCAAATAATAGCCCTATTTGCTGCATTTGTTACATGCAACCCGGGTTTTTATCGTGTTTTTCGTGCTGTGCTGTGAGTCTCAGATACTGCGCATGGATGACATCCAGCTGCGCATCGCGGTCAGCGGGTGTGCCGCTGTTGTCGATAGTCTCGGTAGCCAGCGCTAGGCGCTGGTCACGCGGCGCCTGCGCCTGCAGCATTAGATCGGCCATATCTTCGGTGAGACCCATGGCGCTGGCGCGCGTCAGTAGACGGGCTTTCTGGATGTCCGGGGGGCAATCGACCACCAGGACACGGTCAGCCTGTTCTCGCAGAAAGCCTGTTTCAGCAAATAACGGAATGTCGGCGACCACATAGGGCGAGGTCGCTGCGGCGATGGCGCGCAGGGCTTCTCGCCGGATCATCGGGTGCAGAATCTGTTCGAGGCGTGTTTTGCGTTCAATCTGGTGAAAGACGATGTCGCGCAACGCAGCGCGGTTGAGTGTGCCGTCGGTGTTGAAGATGCTGTCGCCAAATTCGGTGCGTAATGCCGCCAGGGCAGTGCCATCGGGGGCGGTGAGTTGGTGGGCAATACGATCCGTGTCGATGACCTCGATGCCTAGTTGGCGCAGCCGCTCAGCGACCGACGATTTTCCCGTGGCGATGCCGCCGGTCAGTACAACCAGCGGGCGGTCAATCTGCAGGTCGCTGCTTGTTACTCCCCCGGTTGTGACATTGCTCATACGAGAACGAGATTGTCTCGGTGGATCAACTCGGCGGCGTCAAGATAGCCCAGGCGGGCTTCGATATCACCGCTCGGGCAGCCGGCGATACGGCGGGCTTCGCTGCTGGCGTAGTTAATCAGGCCGCGGGCGATTTCCTGGCCGGTTTCGTTCAGGCAGGCGACCACGGCGCCGCGCTCGAATTCGCCATCGACCTGGGTGACGCCGACCGGCAACAGGCTGCTGCCAGCCAGGAGTGCTTTGCTGGCACCGGCATCTAGCTGGATACGTCCGGCCAGTTGCAGGTGATCGGCCAGCCATTGCTTGCGGGCGGCTAAGGGTTGCTGGCTGGCCACGAGCAGCGTGCCGAGAGGTTCGCCTTTGAGTAAACGAGGGAGGGCTTCGGGTGTTCGTCCGCTGGCAATCACGGTATGCGCACCACTGCGCGCCGCACGTTTGGCAGCCCAGATCTTGGTGATCATGCCACCGGTGCCGACATGGCTGCCGCTACCGCCGGCCATTCGTTCGTATTGCTCGTCGCCGGCAACGCCTTCGCTGACCAGGGTCGCTGTCGTATCTTTGCGCGGGTCCGCGGTGTAGAGGCCTTCCTGGTCCGTTAGGATGATGAGCGCATCCGCTTCGATCAGGTTGGCAACCAGCGCGCCCAGCGTGTCGTTGTCGCCAAAGCGGATTTCATCCGTGGCAACCGTGTCGTTTTCATTGATGATGGGTAGGACGCCCAGATCCAGCAGGGTGCTGATCGTGGCGCGGGCGTTCAGGTAGCGTGTGCGGTCAGCCAGATCTTCATGCGTGAGCAGAATCTGGGCGGTACGGATACCGTGCGCGCCGAAGGCCTGCTGATAGGTTTGCGCCAGGCCCATCTGGCCAACGGCGGCCGCTGCCTGTAGTTCGGGAATGCTGCCGGGGCGTTTGGTCCAGCCCAGTTGCTGCATGCCACAGGCGATGGCCCCGGATGACACCAGGAGTAAACGGCAGTCCTGCGCGGCCAGCGTGGCCATCTGCTGTGCCCAGCTGTTGATGGCGGCCAGATCGAGCCCTGTACCGTTATTCGTGATGAGTGCGCTGCCGATCTTGACGACGAGCGTACGGGCTTCGGTCAGAGGTTGGCGAGCGGTTTGCGTCACGATGCATCTTCCTCGTCCGCATCTTCATCGATATAGACGGTTTCGCCATCGGGCATCACGTCCCGAATGTCGTGTTCGGTATGAACGGGCAGCGCTGGCGGCATCGCATCGAGTGCGTCCTGAATCGCAAAAATCAGCGGTTTCGTACCGTCACCCGTAATCGCGGCAATCGAGAAGTGACGCTCGGCTTTGCCTTTGGCCTTCTTGAATTTTTTCAGGAAGTCGTCGATACGCTTCTGGCGCTCTTCTTCGGGAATCAGATCCAGCTTGTTCAGAATCAGCCAGCGTGGCTTGTCGGCCAGCGTCGGGTCGTACTTTTCCAGCTCACCGGCAATAGCGATGGCGTCGCGCACCGGATCGGCTTCCGGGTCAAACGGCGCCAGATCGACTAGGTGCATGATCAGGCGGGTGCGCGCCAGGTGACGTAGAAAACGATGGCCAAGGCCAGCGCCTTCGGCGGCACCTTCGATGACGCCGGGAATGTCGGCGATGACGAAGCTGCGGTTTTCATCGGTACGCACGACACCCAGATTCGGGTGCAGGGTCGTGAAGGGGTAGTCGGCTACTTTCGGTTTGGCCGCTGACACCGAGCGGATAAAGGTGCTTTTGCCAGCATTGGGCAGGCCGAGCAGGCCGACATCGGCCAGGACTTTGAGCTCCAGCTTGATCATGCGCTCTTCACCGGGCGTGCCGCGGGTGAACTGACGGGGTGCACGGTTAACGCTGGACTTGAAGTGGATATTACCGAGGCCGCCTTTGCCGCCCTGGGCGACGAGGACTTTTTTGCCGTCTTCGTTCAGGTCGTGCAGGACAACGCCAGTTTCGTAGTCGGAGATGACGGTACCGACCGGCATGCGCAGGGTGATGTCGTCAGCGCCGGCACCATAACACTCGGCACTCATGCCATTTTGACCGTTGCGCGCTAGAAATTTTCGGGTGTAGCGATATTCCACCAGTGTGTTGATGTTGCGGTCAGCGACGGCCCAGACGCTGCCGCCTTTGCCGCCGTCGCCGCCGCTGGGGCCGCCACGGGGGACATATTTTTCACGGCGGAATGCGGCACAGCCATCGCCGCCTTTGCCGGCAATGACCTCGATACGCGCTTCATCAATAAATTTCATGGCTGCTCTGCTAAAGAAAAAGCCCTACCGGTGAGGATAGGGCTTTAATGTGTCGGCGGGCAAGTGCCCGACCAGACACGAATTACTGTGCCGGCTGAATGACAACCGTGCGACGCTTCTGTTCGCCCTTGACGGTGAACTTCACGGTGCCGTCGATCAGCGCGAACAGGGTGTGATCCTTGCCCATGCCGACGTTGTCGCCCGGGT
>CAYLWV010000076.1:0-7089 GCA_964387485.1 uncultured Dechloromonas sp.
ACTGGCTGGGTGGGTTCCTGTGCCCGTGTCACGGCTCGACCTTTGACCTGGCTGGCCGCGTCTTCAAGGACAAGCCCGCACCGACCAACCTCGAAATTCCGCCGCACGCCTATCTGAGCGATACCCGCCTGATCATCGGCGAAAGCAAAGGAGCCTGACGATGGCCAGCAACAAGCATTTCGAAAAGTACAAGTCCGATGGTAGCGTGGGTGGCAATGTCCTTGAGTGGATTGATGCGCGTTTCCCGCTGACTTCGACCATTAAGGGTCACCTGACCGAGTACTACGCACCGAAGAACTTCAACTTCTGGTACTTCTTTGGCTCGCTGGCACTCTTGGTGCTGGTCATCCAGATTGTGACTGGTATCTTCCTGGTCATGAACTACAAGCCGGATGCCAACCTGAACGAAAGCGGTATTCCGATCGCCTTCGCCAGCGTGGAATACATCATGCGCGATGTTCCGGGTGGCTGGCTCATCCGCTATCTGCACTCGACAGGCGCATCGGCATTCTTTGTCGTTGTTTACCTGCACATGTTCCGTGGCCTGCTCTACGGTTCGTACCGCAAGCCGCGCGAGCTGCTGTGGGTGTTCGGTACGCTGATTTTCCTGTGTCTGATGGCTGAAGCCTTCATGGGTTATCTGCTGCCACGGGGCCAGATGTGGTATTGGGGTGCCCAGGTCATTATTAACCTGTTCGGTGCGATCCCCGTCATTGGCCCGGATCTGTCGACGCTGATCCGAGGTGACTTCGTTGTCGGTGATGCCACCCTGAACCGTTTCTTCTCGCTGCACGTGATCGCTGTACCGCTGATCCTGATCGGCCTGGTTGCTGCACACCTGGTAGCGCTGCACGAAGTGGGTTCAAATAACCCGGATGGTATCGAGATCAAGGAAAAACTTGATAGCAACGGTCATCCGCTCGACGGCATTCCGTTCCACCCGTACTACACGGTTAAGGATATCGTCGGTGTGGTTGCCTTCCTATTCGTCTTCTGCATCGTGGTCTTCTTCGCACCGGAAGGTGGCGGTTACTTCCTGGAGTACAACAACTTCTTCCAGGCAGATCCGCTGAAGACGCCGCCGCACATTGCACCAGTCTGGTACTTTACGCCGTTCTACTCGGTGCTGCGTGCCATCGTTTGGCCGATCCTCGGCATCGATGCCAAGTTCTGGGGTGTGGTCGGCATGGGGGCTTCGGTCGTGATCATCGCCTTCCTGCCGTGGCTGGATCGTAGCCCGGTGAAATCAATCCGCTACCGCGGCCCGATCTTCAAGACCGCGCTGACCCTGTTCCTGATTGCATTCTTCATCCTCGGCTACCTCGGCACGCAAGCGCCTTCCTACTGGGGTGAAAAGGTGTCTCAGGTGTGTACCGTCATTTACTTCGGATTCTTCCTGGCAATGCCTTGGTATACGAAGATCGATAAATACACCATGCCGCCTGAGCGTGTGAAAGGCTAACGGGAAAAGCAATCATGAAAATCAAGAATCTTATTGCTGCAGTACTGATGGTTCCCGCGCTGGCCTTTGCCAGCGGAGATGCCGTACATCTGGATAAGGCTCCGAACCTGCAGGGAGACAATGCCGCCCTGCAAAACGGTGCCAAGCTCTTCGTCAACTACTGTCAGAGCTGTCATGGTGCTTCGTTCATCCGCTACGAAAAGTTGCTGGATCTGGGGTTGAGCGAACAGCAGATTAAAGATAACCTGATGTTCACCGGCGACAAAATCGGTGACACCATGAAGATCGCCATGCGCCCGAGCGAAGCCAAGAAGTGGTTTGGCGCAGCACCGCCGGATCTGACGCTGGAAGCGCGTGCCATGTCTTCGGCACACGGCACGGGATCGGACTGGATCTATACCTATCTGCGCAGCTTCTACAAGGATGATCTGCGTCCGACCGGTTGGAACAATGTGGTTTTCCCGAACGTCGGTATGCCGAACGTGCTGTGGGAACTGCAGGGCATCCAGGTTCTGGAAGTCTCTAAGGATGACAAGGGCGTCGAGCACAAAAAGCTGGTTCTGGCAGAACCGGGTCAGCTGACGCCGGAACAGTTCGACAAGCAGGTTGCCGATCTGACCGCGTTCATTACGTGGATGGGTGAGCCGGGTGCCGGCACACGCAAGTCCATCGGTTTTGGTGTTCTGGCCTTCCTGGCGGTACTGTTCGTTTCGGCCTATGCGCTCAAAAAGAACTACTGGAAAGACATTCACTAAGTAACAAACTGGCGTCCATACGCCATAGGGTCGGGGTCGATTATCGATCCCGATCTTTTTTAGAGGGCCTTGATCATGATGCATTTGTACTCGGGAACCGTTTGTCCCTTCAGCCACCGCTGCCGGATTGTGCTGTTCGAAAAGGGGATGGACTTCGAGATCCATGATATTGATCTGATGAACAAGCCGGAAGATCTGGCCGTCATGAACCCGCACAATCGCGTGCCGGTACTCGTAGAACGTGATCTGATCCTCTATGAACCGAACATCATCAACGAATACATCGACGAGCGCTTCCCGCACCCGCAGCTGATGCCGCCAGATCCGGTACAGCGTGCTCAGGCACGACAGCTACTGAACGGCATGGAGCGTGAGATTTTTTCGTTCATTGAACCGATCGAACGCAATCTCAAAACGGCGGATAAAGCCCGTAGCGAGATCCGTGATCGTTTGATTGAAATCGCCCCCATCTTCAACAAGCAGAAACATCTGCTGGGTGATGACTTCTCCATGCTGGATGTTGCGATTGCACCGTTGCTGTGGCGTCTGGATCACTACGAGATCACGTTACCCAAGACCGCGGCACCGCTGTTCAAATACGCCGAGCGTATTTTCAGCCGCCAAGGCTTCATCGACTCGATGACGCCGCAAGAAAAGATCATGCGCAAGTAATCTGATCGTGCTCTCCACTAAACCGTATCTCATTCGTGCTTTGTGGAGCTGGTGTTGTGATGCCGGCTTTACGCCCTATGTGACATTGTTTGTGGATGAGCAATGTCAGGTGCCCATGGATTTTGTGCGGGAAGGCACGATTACGCTTAACCTGAGTCCGGCCGCAACAGGACAGCTGGATATCGGGAATGAGTGGGTCACCATGAATGCTCGTTTTGGTGGTGTGCCTCGTGAGTTGATATTTCCGATGGGTGCCGTCATCGGCATTTACGCGCGGGAAAACGGGGCAGGGATGGAGTTTGAATACGAACCGCCTGCCGTCACCGACGCGGCCATGACCACCCATCTACCGGATCAGCCGACGCTGTCTGCCGTCGAAACGCAATCAGACAGCCGGCAGTCGACAGCGCCGTCGCCTGAAAAGCCCGGGCGTCCGCATTTGCAACGCATCAAGTAAGTAGCAGCCAAAATGTCTCAGACCGCGCTGATTCTTTTTGCCCATGGCGCGCGGGATCCGGAATGGGCCAGACCGGTTGAGGCCGTAGCTGCCCTGCTGCGTGAACGATTCTCTGGCCGAACTGTGCGCGTGGCATTTCTGGAGTTTCTGACGCCCAGCCTGACGGACCTGGTGTCCCAAATCGTCAGTGAGTCATCGACGTCAACCAGCATCGATATCCTGCCGTTTTTTATTGCCCAAGGCGGTCATTTGCGCAAGGAGCTGCCCGAGATGCTCAGTGATCTCGCATTGCGTTACCCGGAGTGCAAGTTCCGCTTGCTGCCGCCGTTAGGCGAGCTGGCCGAGGTTCAGTCAGCGATGGCATCGGCCATCGCCTCGCTGATTTAAGACGGGGTTAGTGCTGCCCGGGGTGTTTGGGCTTGATGTACAGACTGGCCGCCATTGTTACCAGCAGGAAGGCCAGCACGATGGTCAGGGAGGCGCCTACCGGGATGTGGTAGAAATCCATCATCAGCATCTTGGCGCCGATGAATACCAGAATGGCTGCCAGGCCGAATTTCAGCAGATGGAAGCGCTCCGCCATGCCGGCCAGCATGAAGTAAAGGGCGCGTAGGCCGAGTACAGCGAAAATATTCGAACTCATCACGATGTACGGGTCGGTAGTGACGGCAAAAATGGCCGGAATTGAATCGACCGCAAACATCACATCGGTCACCCCGATCAAGGCGACCACCGCAAAGAGCGGCGTGAAGACTCTGGCACCATCCTTGATAAAGCTTAGGGCGCTACCGTGGTATTCGTGGGTGATGGTCAGATGCTTGTTCATCCATTTCAGCAGACCGTTGTTTTGCAGGTCGGGCTCTTCTTCGTCCGCGATCACCATCTTAACGCCGGTGTAGAGCAGGAAAATGCCAAACAGATACATGACCCAACTGAAACGGCTGATCAGCCAGGCGCCAACCAGAATCAGCGCAATACGCAACACGATCGCAGCAATAATGCCGAGCATGAGGGCTTTTTTCTGCTGGGGCAGCGGCACCTTGAAGGTGTTGAAGAGCATCAGGAATACAAACAGGTTATCCACCGACAGGGATTTCTCGATCAGATAGCCCGTCAGAAATTCGCCGGCCTTCACATTGGCCATGACACGGCCGTCAGAAAGATCCAGGGCGAACCAGAGGCCTGCACAGAACACCAGCGCCAGGGCAATCCATGCCAGTGACCAGCGTAATGCGTCTTTAAAGCCCATGACACGATTGCCTTGCTGGCGCAGTGCCATGAAATCGCCGCCCAGCGCTGCAGTCACAAAAATAAACAGGGCGATCCAGGCAAAAGCCGAGTCAATGTTGGGAAGCGTGCTCAACGGCATGGGTAATCCTAAAGTCCGAATAGGTCGCGGGCATGGCGCACCATAGGCGCCATGGCGTGGCAAAATAATGCCAGCTGTGTATTTTGCCACGAACCCCGGATGATCGACGATGTCACAACTCGAGTTTGCTGTTTTGCCTGTAACGGCCTTCGCACAGAATTGCACGCTGATCTGGTCGTCAGAGAATCACAAAGGTGCCGTCGTGGATCCCGGTGGCGATATCGAACGTATTGAAGCCGAGCTGGATCGGCGCGGCATTGTTCTGGAAAAAATCCTGATCACACACGGCCATATCGATCATGCAGGCGCCGCCGCAGAATTGGCCAAACGTCGATCCGTGCCGATTGAAGGGCCGCAGGAAGAAGATGCGTTCTGGATTCAGGGTATGCCACACCAGTCGAAGCAGTTCGGATTTCCGCATGCGGAGGCGTTTGAACCGGATCGGTGGCTGCATGATGGCGATACCGTCACGGTGGGCGGTGAAACACTGGATGTGATTCATTGCCCCGGGCATACCCCCGGCCACGTCTGCTTTCACCATGCGCCATCCCGTCTGGCGATGGTCGGCGATGTGCTGTTCCAGCAGTCCATCGGACGCACGGATTTCCCCAAAGGGAATCACCAGCAGCTCATTCGTTCGATTCGTGAAAAGCTCTTCCCGCTCGGTGATGATGTGCGCTTCATCCCCGGTCATGGTCCCATGTCGACTTTCGGAGATGAGCGGATGGACAACCCCTTCGTGGCGGATGGGCAGGGCTAACTGGGACGAACCCCTCGGGTATGGCCACCCTCTGCTAAAATAGCGATCAATTAAAGATTTAGGAATCACCGCCGATGAAAACCACCTTTCTCGACTTCGAGCAGCCCATTGCCGAACTGGAAGCCAAGATTGACGAGCTTCGTGTCATGCAGGAAGAATCCGGCGTTGATATTTCGGAAGAGGTCGAGCGCCTCGCCGAAAAAGGGCGTGTCCTTTCCAACGAGATTTACGCCAAGCTGAGCCCCTGGCAAAGCGCCCAGGTGGCCCGTCATCCGCAGCGTCCCTATACGCTCGACTATATTCAGAATGTTTTTACCGATTTTCATGAGTTGCATGGTGATCGGGCCTTTGCCGACGACACCGCCATTGTGGGCGGTTTGGCCCGTTTCAATGGCGAACCCTGCGTGGTGATCGGTCATCAGAAGGGTCGTGACACCAAAGAGAAGATCTACCGTAATTTCGGTATGCCGCGGCCGGAGGGCTATCGCAAAGCCTTGCGTTTGATGAAGCTGGCAGAAAAATTCGGCTTGCCAGTTTTCACCTTCGTTGACACCCCGGGTGCCTATCCTGGTATTGGTGCCGAAGAGCGAGGCCAGTCCGAAGCGATTGGCCGTAACCTGCTGGTCATGGCAGAACTCAAGACGCCGATCATCGTCACGGTGATTGGTGAAGGCGGTTCGGGTGGTGCGCTGGCGATTGCCGTTGGCGATGAGGTGCTCATGCTGCAGCATTCGACCTATTCGGTGATTTCGCCGGAGGGCTGTGCCACGATTCTGTGGAAGAGTGCGGAAAAGGCCTCGGAAGCCGCAGAAATCATGGGGATTACCGCTGGTCGTTTGAAGTCCCTGGGGCTCATCGATCAGGTCGTTGAAGAAACCCCGGGCGGTGCGCACCGTGATGTGGTCGGTATGGCCAAGAATCTGAAGCAGGCACTGGAGGGGGCGCTGGCCCGAGTCAACGGTCTGGATCATGATGCGCTGGTGCGCCGTCGTATTGACCGTCTGATGGCTTACGGGGCGTACGACACCGTCGCTGCCTGACGGACCGAAGGCCGGTGATGTGGTGACAGCCGGTGCTGACCCTATCCTTCGATCAGTGCGCCGTGCATTAGCCGGCGCCACGAGTGATGGCTGCGCGCGTGTTGTTGTCGCCTTATCCGGTGGCATGGACTCGGTGGTGTTGTTGCATGCCGTTGCCCGGTTGCGCCAGGCGTGCGCTTTCGAGCTGTCCGCGATCCATGTCCACCACGGACTCTCGCCCAACGCGGATCAATGGGCGACCTTCTGCCAGTCAATTTGTGCACCGCTAGATGTCCCTTGTCACGTGGTGCGCGTGACGCTCGCTGAGACGACAGGCCAGGGGGTTGAGCGCACGGCCCGCGAGGCTCGCTACGCGGCATTTCAGGCTGTGGACGGTGACATCCTCTGTCTGGCCCATCATCAGAATGATCGGGCGGAAACCCTGCTGCTCAATTTGTTCCGGGGAGCCGGTGTGCAGGGGCTGGCCGGTGCACCGGATCAGCGTTACTTGGGGAGCAAGCATCTGTTACGGCCGTTGATTGATATCCCCAGAGCGGATCTCCTGGTCTGGGCCAATGTCCATCAGCTGCAATGG
>CAYLWV010000077.1:0-3905 GCA_964387485.1 uncultured Dechloromonas sp.
GTGGTTGTCACCACGGTGTGCTGCCGTTTTATTCAGGAAAGACGCCCATGTTTTATCAGCCTTCGCGTGCCCGTGTGCGCACGCTCGTGCATGCTCTGTGCATTGCCCCCGCCGTTTTTAGTGCCCCGCTCCATGCTCAGGAAACACCCGATGTACAGACCCAGCTCAAGCAGATTCAGGCCAGCCTGAACCAGATTCGCTCGGAGTACGAACAACGCATCGCCACACTGGAAAACCAGGTCAGTCAGTTGCAGAAAGAAAATACACAACTGAGCGCTCGTGTCACCACCCCGGCAAAAGCATCACCCCTGCCGTTGGCCCAGGTACGCCAGGAACCGTCTGCCAAAACCACGACGCCCGCACAACAGCGTGTAGCCAAAGCCGAATCGGTTGAGGAAGCCATCACGGCCGTTGCGCCGCCACCGGCGGCCGCCGCACCGACCCCTTTTCCCAATCTGGGCGGCAAAGACCGCACTATTGATCTGGGTGCAGAACTGTTTCTCGACGCCAAGTATGCATCGCAGAGTCAAAATCCACAGAATGCCTATGCTGGCACATTGCCCAACGGGGCTGAAGGCGTGCCACGTGGATTCTCCATCGGGGAAACAGAGCTTGTCTTCAAAGGGGCTGTGGACAACCTGTTCCGCGGCGAGGCCCGCTTTGTGCTGGAGCAGGAAGGCAACAGCACCGCGATTAAGACCGAAGAACTCTTTGCCGAAACACTGGGGCTCCCCTGGGGCACCAAGATTAAAGCGGGTAAATACTGGTCGAACGTGGGCTATCTGAACGACAAGCATCCGCACGAGTGGGACTTTGTCGATCTGCCCCTGGTTTACAAGCAGGTGTTTGGCGGCCAGCTCAATGAAACCGGCGCCCAGCTCAGCTGGATCGCCCCCACCGACAATATGCTGTTCAAGCTCGGGGGTGAGATCGCCCAGGGTTCGAATGGCTACACCGGGACGTACAACAGCAACTTCAACCAAAATAAACCGCGCCTGGGCACGCTGTTTGCCAAGACCGGTGGCGACATCGGTGACTCACACTCCTGGCAGGGCGGGGTATCGTGGGTGCGCGCAACAACAGGCAACAATACGGCGAACCAGGCAACGTACACCCTAACCAACACCAACCCGGCCGATGCCTCTAACCCATCACAGCAATTGAACTTTACGGGTGGCAACACCACCTGGATTGCCGATTTTGTGTACCGCTGGGCACCTTTTGGCAACCCGACCGCACAAAATCTGAAGATTCAGGGTGAAATGTTCTGGAACAAGCAGAGCGGTAGCATGACCAGTAACTATAACTGCCCGGACAACGATCAATGTCTGCAAGGAACCAATTTTGCCCAGAACCAGCAGGGCTTCTATACCCAGGGCATCTACCAGTTCATTCCGAAGTGGCGTGTGGGCTATCGCTATGACCGGGTGTTTAACGGCACCAACAGCTATGGCCTGCCTTCTGCCGCACTGACCGGATCACTGATTCAGAGCGGTTGGGACCCGTATCGCAATACGCTGATGATGGACTGGGCCAACTCGGAATATTCGCTGATCCGTCTGCAGCTGGCTCGCGACAATGCGTTTGGTCCGGGACTGTATAACAACGCGATCTATCTGCAATACATTATGTCTCTTGGCGCGCATGGCAGCCATAAGTACTAAGGAGGTCACCCGATGAAACTCTTCAAAACCATCTCTTGGCTCTCGGCCAGCCTGGCGATTTCGCTGATGTCTTCTCTCGCCCATGCCGATCTGAAGGTGTTCGCCACGGTACCCGAATGGGGCGCGCTGGCTGAAACCCTGGGCGGCGATAAAGTCTCGGTCTATGTGGCGACGACCGCGCTGCAGGATCCGCATCGGATTCAGGCACGGCCTTCACTGATCGCCAAAGCGCGCTCGACCCATCTGCTGATTGCCACGGGCGCCGGCCTGGAAGACGGCTGGCTGCCCACGGTGCAACGCGAGGCCAACAATCCTGAGATTCTGAACAACCGCCCTGGCTACCTAGCGGCCAGCCAGTATGTGCGGTTGCTGGATGTGCCGGCAACCGTAGATCGGACGATGGGCGATGTGCACGCCGAGGGCAATCCGCACATCCAGACAGACCCCCGGAATATGCTGCCAATCGCCAAGGCGATCAGTGCCCGCATGGCGCAGCTGGACGCGGCCAATGCGGCTTTCTACCAGAGCCGCCTGGAGGCGTTTAACCAAAGCTGGCAGACCAATCTGCAACGCTGGCAGAAGCAGGCGGCGCCTTTACGTGGTGTAAAGGTCTGGTACCAGCATGACGGTTATCCGTATATGAATGCGTGGTTGGGCCTCGCTCAGGTCGGTGTACTGGAGCCACGCCCCGGCGTAGAACCTTCGAGCCGCCAACTGGCCGATATTCTGCAGCGCCAGCAGACGCTGCAAGGCCGGATGGTGATTGCCTCGGCCTATATCAACGATGCACCCGCCAAGTGGTTATCTGAAAAAGCCAGCATACCGATGGTGGTACTGCCGTTCACGGTGGGGGGTAACGCTCAGGCCAAAACGCTGACGGATCTTTATGAAGATACGATTCAGCGGCTGCTCGCCGGGCTGAAGTAAACTCGACCTCATGAACGACCTCTCTGTTTTTGCCGACATTCTGCTCCCGGCCCTGGTCGCTGGGTTGCTGGTGATCAGCACGCACATTCCGCTGGGCTTCAAGGTATTGTCTCGCGGCATCATCTTTATGGATCTGGCCATTGCCCAGGTGGCAGGGCTGGGAGCGCTGCTGATGACGGTGCTGGTCGGCGAGCAGGCGCCCCCCCTGGTGACACAACTGGGGGCGGTGACGCTGGCACTGCTTGCTGCATTACTGTTGCACCGTTGCGAACGTCTGACAGCGCGTTATCAGGAACCGCTGATCGGCACACTGTTTGTGCTGGCGGCGACCGCCGGGATTCTGGTGCTGGCAGGCGATCCGCACGCCGGGGAACACATGACAGAGCTGTTATCCGGTCAGATTCTCTGGGTATCGCGCGAGCAACTCATCACCAGCGCGGCTGTCACCGGCATCCTGCTGATTGCCCTATGGGTCACCCGGCAAAGCCAGGCACTGTTTTATGCGCTGTTTGCCGTGGCGATTACGTTGTCGGTGCAACTGGTCGGCGTGTATCTGGTTTTTGCCACCCTGATTATTCCGGCGTTGAGCACGGTACGCATCCCACACCCAAAGCGCCGCCTGCAGGTAGCCTATGGATTGGCCAGCGCGGGCTATCTACTGGGGCTGAGCGCTTCGGCCCTGCTGGACCTACCAACGGGCCCGATGATTGTGTGGACACTGGCGCTGTGCGGCGCGGTGACAGCGGCCGTAGCAAAAAGACAACACCCTTATTCTGTCTGAATATGACATGTGGCAAACCGGCAATTTCTTCGACTGCGGTGCACACTTACGCCTAAAATGAATCATCACGTTTACTCTGGGAGTCTTGCCATGCGCCGTTTCGTTCTTTCTACCGTTGCTTTGTGTATAGCCGCCAGCGTTTCGGCAGCCGACGTCAAAGTGGGCAATCTGAGTATTGATGATGTGTGGGCGCGTACCGGCCAACCGGGCCAGGTATCGGCGGCTTTCATGGACGTCAAAAACAAAGGCGCCGCCGATAAGATCGTGTCAGCTCACTGCGACTGCGCCAAAGCCACCGAGCTGCACGATATGAAGATGGCCGACGGCAAAATGCTGATGATGCAGGTCCCGGCGATGGACGTGCCAGCCAATGGTGATCTGAAACTGAAGCCGGGCGGTTACCACATCATGCTGATTGGCTTGAACCGCCCGCTGGTGGCCGGTGAAACGCTGCCGATCAAGCTCAAGTTCGAGAAAGCCGGCGAAGTGACGGTGCAAGCCCAGGTTAAGGACAGAGCTACTCATATGGGACA
>CAYLWV010000077.1:4005-6992 GCA_964387485.1 uncultured Dechloromonas sp.
TCTCTGCATATCGTCTGCCCACACTGCGATGCCATCAATCGGGTACCCGAATCACGACTGGCGGAAAACCCGGTCTGTGGCAAATGCGGCCAGGCGTTATTTACAGCACACCCGGTTGCCCTCACCCAGCAGACTTTTGCCAAGGCGATCACGCGTAACGACATTCCGGTGCTGGTCGATTTCTGGGCCCCGTGGTGCGGCCCCTGCAAGATGATGGCGCCGCAATTCGAACAGGCTGCCGTCAGGCTCGAACCGCGGGTACGTCTGGCTAAAGTAGATACGGAAGCCGAGCAGATGCTGGGTGCTCAATACGGCATCCGCAGCATTCCGACACTGGCCCTCTTCAAGGGCGGGAAAGAAATCGCACGACAGGCTGGCGCGATGGGCGCCGCCGATATCGTCCGCTGGGCCCAGAGTTACCTCTGAGCCCGGTCGCGGGGTTTCAAGCGGCAAGCTGATGCTGGTTTGCCGCACGGGGCATAACGCCCAGCGCCTCCAGGGCATCGGCCAGATCGTGATCCGATAACTTATGGTGCGTGCGTAACCAGACCAGCATGGCGACCGGCACCGAGGGTGTCAGATCCTTCTCGAATCGGGAACCTACGGGTTGCGATACGCCGAACATGGACCAGAAGTCTTTCTGGTTTCTTCCGAGTTTCTTACGCATGGCTTTGAGCCCTTCCGGACTCAGGTGTGACTGACGGCTGGTTCGTGCCATAACGCCCTCCTCAGAATTTGTAATTAAACGCGGTGTAGTAACTGATACCCATGCCAGGCACTGCCGTGCCCCACGGCACACCCGTGCTGCTCATCGTTTTTCCCTGCCCCAGATAAGCGCCACCCAGCGGTTGGTAATACAAGGTGTTAAACAGGTTATTAATACCAGCATCCACACGGACTTTGGTCCACGTATAGCTGGCTTTCAGGTTGGTGAGGAAGTATCCCGGGGTCGGTATCTCGTTACGCTCGACCGATAGGAAGTTGTTCTTGTTGGCAACGGCTATGAACTGCAGCTGGTTATCCCAGCCACCATACTGGTGCGTAAAGTTGATCTTTCCGTTAACCGGCATGACGTTATATAAACCGTAGCCAGTCACGAGATTTTTGCCATAGGTCCAGTTGAACAGTCCCTGGGCACTGAATCGTCCAAAGTCCGTCTTTGCAATCGGCATCTGCCCATCCAGATCAATCCCGGCCAGGTTGGCATTCTGGTTGACGTAACGCAGCACATTAAACGAGTTCGTTGCCAGAGTCGTTTGGGCCTGATTCGTTGTCGAATTCCACTGGATCGCATCAATGTAGTTTTCGACATACGAGTAGAAGGGTGATGCCTTGAGCATGTAATCCCGTTCTGTCGTATGCAGGTCGTAAACAGCCGATGCGGTATAGGCGGTTTCCTGCTTCAGATCTGGATTGCCAAAGTAACCGTTACCATCACCCACATAGTTGTTCATTAATGCCGCCATGGACCATGTCGACCATGTGTACAGCTCGTACAAGTTAGGCGCACGGACCTGTCGCGCCAAGCCTAGTTCAAAATCCTGACGCTCACTATGCTTATAGGCATTCGTAAACGTCACATCGACGTTATTGAAATTGTTATTCAGATTTGAAGCATTGAAGGCATTCGCATCACGCACCTGATTGCCGGCCGTACCATAGCCATGCACATTACCGGTGGAAGAATTAATGTTCGAATAACGAACGCCGAGTAACGATTTCCAGCTTGGCGAAAACCGCTCTTCCCATTCGCCAAAAATGGATGCCATCTGCTGTAGGCCACCGTTGATATTCTGGAAGGTGTTCGGCGCCATATTGGAACCGGTGCCTAATGATGGCGGCCACCAGTCATTCAGGTAGTAACGCTGCCACTCGGCACCAGTACGCAGCAACGAGGCTTCACCCACATTCACATCGCCCTTCACCTTGACCCCGGTGGTATTGCTGTTGGTGTTCATGGGCATACCGGGGATGTCATAGCTACCTCCGTACCAGTACTGTTTGTCTGGTCCGAAATCCATCTGGTGGTTCAACTGCTCGTAGTAGGCCTGCGCCTCCAACTTACCCCAGTCATATCCGCCCCAGTATTGCAGGTTATAACGGTTCTGCTGGTTTCCTGTAAGGTCCATCCGCTGATTCACATAACCTTCATAGGGAATATCCTGCCAGCTGTATTTGAGCTGAAGCGTATGCTGGTCACTTTTGAGGGCCATGGCCACCGCCTGATTGGTCGATTCATACGATGTCGAACCCACCATATTCGCCGGCAAGGTTGTGCTGCCATTGGGACCGGAGCTGGTCGTCCCTCTTGTCGTGATCGGGTTATGGAAGTTCCCACCTGCCGTGTAGTTATTGGCAGAGGAGGTAGAACCTGTATACGTCAGACTGAACCAGTCGGTTGCCGCTGTAAGACTGAGGTTAGCGCCGATATTATTGTTATTGGTGCCGTAGAAGCCGCCGACATTACCGGTAATGAGGCTCTGACCCTCTTCGGCAAAGGTCGGTTGACCGGTGCTGGCAACAATCGCGCCACCGATGCTGTTAAAGCCGACGCTCACGGGTTTCAGGCTTTTAAAGACCTGCAGACTCTTGATATTGGACGGATCAACATACGAAAGCGGGGTGTTCATGTGATTCGGACACGAGGCGATGGCATCCACGCCATCGAGCACCACATTGATCCGGTCATCGGCCAGACCACGGATCACCGGGATACTGGAAACCGCACCGCCAACCTGGAAGGCAACACCGGAGACATTGGTCATCAGGGTTGCCGTATCAACGTTCGCGGCTTTCTGGATCGCCAGTTCTTTACCAACGACCACGGCATCCGCATCGTAGCGGGTGGCGGTTACATCCACGTTCACGGGTTCGGCGGTGGTCTCCTGGGCCCAGACCGGGACACCCGTAAAAGCAAAACTCAGGGCAAGCGCAAGCGGCTGCAGCGCAAACCCATGAGGCTTGCGAATATTCATTCGGGACTTCAT
>CAYLWV010000078.1:0-3749 GCA_964387485.1 uncultured Dechloromonas sp.
GAAGCCGTCAAACTCTTCGCCAACACCTACCTGGCCATGCGGGTCTCGTACTTCAACGAACTCGACACCTACGCCGCCACCCACGGCCTCGATAGCAAACAGATCATTGACGGCGTTGGCCTAGACCCCCGGATCGGCACCCACTACAACAATCCCAGCTTCGGTTACGGCGGCTACTGCCTGCCTAAAGACACCAAGCAGCTGCTGGCGAACTATCGTGATGTGCCGCAGAACCTCATTCACGCCATTGTCGAATCCAACACCACCCGTAAAGACTTCATTGCCGACGAAATCATTCGTCGCAAACCCAAAGTCGTTGGCGTCTATCGCCTCATCATGAAAGCCGGCTCGGACAACTTCCGGGCGTCCAGCATTCAGGGCATCATGAAGCGCATCAAAGCCAAAGGCATTGAAGTCATCATTTACGAACCGGCCCTCAAAGACAACGAATTCTTCAACTCCCGCGTCGTCACCGACCTGGAAGCCTTCAAGAAGGAATCCGACGTTATCATCAGTAACCGCATGGCCGATGTGCTCGAAGACGTGGCCGACAAGGTATACACCCGTGATTTATTCGGGGGTGATGCGTAATGACGATTCTGGTTACCGGCGGCGCAGGCTTTATCGGCTCTAACTTCGTTCTCGACTGGCTGGAGCAGTGTAATGAGCCCGTCGTGAACCTCGACCTGCTCACCTATGCCGGAAACCTCGAGAATCTCAAAGAGCTGGAAGGCGATCCGCGCCATCAGTTCGTCTTCGGCAACATCGGTGATCGTGACCTCGTCAGCAAACTGCTTGCCGACACCAAACCACGCGCCGTGATTAACTTCGCCGCTGAAAGCCACGTTGACCGTTCCATCCATGGCCCGGGCGACTTTATCCAGACGAACATCGTCGGTACCTTCAACCTGCTTGAATCGGTGCGGGGTTACTGGAACGACCTGCCTGAAGCCGAGAAGGCTGCCTTCCGCTTCCTGCATGTTTCCACCGACGAAGTCTACGGCTCGCTCTCTAAAGAAGATCCCCCCTTCTCGGAAACCCATCAGTACGAACCCAATAGCCCCTACAGCGCCAGCAAAGCCGCCAGTGACCATCTCGTCCGCGCCTGGCACCACACCTATGGCCTGCCGGTTCTGACAACGAATTGTTCCAACAACTACGGGCCTTACCACTTCCCGGAAAAACTCATCCCGCTCTGCATGCTTAATGCCATAAACGGCAAACCGCTGCCCATCTATGGCGACGGTCAGCAGATCCGCGACTGGCTCTACGTTAAAGACCACTGCAGCGCCATCCGCCGTGTGCTCGAAGCTGGACAGTTGGGTGAAACCTACAACGTCGGTGGCTGGAACGAAAAGGCCAACCTCGACGTCGTCAACACGCTCTGTGCCATCCTCGACGAACTTCAACCCCGTGCCGATGGGCAAAGCTATGCGACCCAGATCACGTTCGTTCAGGATCGCCCCGGTCACGACCGTCGCTACGCGATTGATGCGCGCAAGCTGGAAAAGGCACTCGGCTGGAAGCCCAAAGAAACGTTCGAGACCGGTATCAGGAAGACGGTGCAGTGGTATCTGGATCACCAGGAATGGGTTCACCACGTCACCAGTGGCGAGTATCGCAACTGGGTCGAGACGCAGTACGCCACACAGGATGCCTGAGGTACCACGTCATGGGTTTCTATAAAAAAATCCTGTTGCTCGGTAAAGATGGCCAGGTCGGCTGGGAGTTGCAGCGTGCACTGGCACCGCTCGGGCTTCTGACAGCGCTGAACCGTCATGAGTGCGATCTGGCCGATTCGGCACAGGTGCAAGCCGTGCTGGCGCAGGTTGAGCCAGAAGTCATCGTCAATGCCGCGGCCTACACCGCAGTGGATAAGGCCGAGACCGATCAGGCGTTGGCCCGCCGCATCAACGTGGATGCGGTTGCTGAATTGGCTTTGTATGCTCGCGAAATGGGTTCGCTGCTTGTGCATTACTCCACGGACTATGTGTTTGACGGATCCAAGCCCGAAGCCTATGTAGAAGACGACATCACCCATCCGCTCAGCGTGTATGGACAAACCAAGCTCGACGGCGAAAACAAAGTCCGCGATGCCTTGTGTCGCCATCTGATCTTCCGTACCAGCTGGGTCTATGCGGCCCGTGGTGGCAACTTTGCCCGCACCATGCTGCGCCTGGCCTCTGATCGCGAAACCTTGAATGTGATTGATGATCAGATTGGTGCGCCGACATCTGCCGAACTGATTGCCGATGTCACCGCCCATGCGCTGAGAGATGTACTTTCCGGCCGTGCGCCGGGTGGCACCTATCATCTAGCCGCTGCCGGTGAAACCAGCTGGTATGGCTACGCCAAATTCGTGATTGACCGCGCACGCCAGCAAGGCCAGACTCTGGCTCTGGCGGCCGATGGTCTCAAGCCTATTCCGGCCAGTGAGTATCCGCTGCCCGCCAGACGACCGCAGAACTCCCGTTTGAATACGCATCTTCTAGAGCGTAGCTTTGCACTGAAGCTTCCCCATTGGGAAGCCGGTGTGAGCCGTGTGCTTGATGAATGGCAATCGAACTAACGCTGAATCTCATAAGAAAAAACCATGACCATGATCGATTTCTCCAAAACCCGTCTGCTCGTTGTTGGCGATGTGATGCTGGACCGTTATTGGTTCGGCGAAGTCTCACGCATCTCGCCTGAGGCGCCGGTGCCGGTGGTGCACGTTCATAAGGAAGAGGTGCGTCCGGGGGGCGCCGCTAACGTTGCCCGTAATATCGTGGCGCTGGGCGGTCAGGTTTCATTGCTTTCCGTGGTGGGTACCGATGAAGCCGGGCAGACACTGCGTGGTCTGCTCGAAGAGGCGGGTGTTGCCACCGGCCTGCATGATGACGCCAACATCCGAACCACCGTTAAACTGCGCGTGCTGGGCCGCCAGCAACAGTTGCTGCGCATCGACTTTGAAACCGCACCGTCGCATGAAGTCCTGGAGGCCAAGCTTGCTGATTTCGAGCGTCAGTTGCCGGATCATGACCTCGTGATTCTGTCTGACTACGGTAAGGGGGGGTTGACCCACATTACCCAAATGATCGACATGGCTAAAAAGGCCGGTAAGCGTGTCCTGGTTGACCCGAAGGGCGATGATTACGCCCGCTATGCCGGTGCCAGCCTGCTCACGCCGAACCGCTCCGAACTGAAAGAAGTGATCGGCAAGTGGGACAGCGAAGCCGATCTTAAAACCAAAGCGGATCAGCTGCGTGAACAGCTCGGTCTGGAAGCGCTGCTGCTCACCCGCAGTGAAGAAGGCATGACACTCTTCCGCCCGGAAGGGGTTTTCAACCAGGCCGCCAAGGCCCGTGAAGTCTTCGACGTCTCTGGCGCGGGTGATACCGTGATCGCTACACTGGCGCTGATGCTGGCCAGCGGTGCTGACTACCCCGAAGCCGTGCGGGTTGCCAACCTGGCCGCCAGCATTGTGGTTGGCAAACTGGGTACGGCCGTTGTCACGCGTGACGAATTGCAGCAAGCTGTCTAAAGCATTTACCGGAGAACATCATGTCCGTCCTCGTTACCGGCGCCGCAGGCTTTATCGGCGCCAATATCGTCAAGGCACTGAATGAGCGGGGGATCACCGACATCATCGCGGTGGATAACCTGACCAATGCCGCCAAATTTCATAATCTGGTGGATTGCAAGATCAGTGACTACTTCGACAAGAAAGATTTCCTGCCACGATTGCATGCCGGCGATTTTGATGGCGA
>CAYLWV010000078.1:3849-6861 GCA_964387485.1 uncultured Dechloromonas sp.
AAGCTGCTATTCGATCAGATCGTACGTCGTCGTCTCAAGGACAGCACGACACAGATTGCCGGATTCCGTTATTTCAACGTCTACGGCCCGCGTGAATCGCATAAAGGGCGCATGGCATCCGTTGCCTTTCACAACTTCAACCAGTTCCGTGAAAACGGCAAGGTGAAACTCTTCGAAGGTTCGCATGGTTACCCCAATGGGGGTCAGCAGCGTGACTTCGTGTTTGTCGAAGACCTGGTGCGCGTCAACCTCTGGTTCCTTGAGAACCCGCAGGTCTCCGGCATCTTCAACCTCGGCTCGGGTAACGCCCAGAGCTTCAACGATGTCGCAGCGGCCACGGTCAATACCTGCCGCCGCCTCAAGGGCGAGAGCGAACTCTCACTGGATGAACTGGTGGCTCAAGGGCTGATCGAATACGTGCCGTTCCCGGAAGCGCTCAAAGGTAAATACCAGGCCTATACCCAGGCTGATCTGACACGTCTGCGGGCAGCCGGTTACGACGCCGGTTTCCATACCGTAGAGCAGGGTGTCGGTAACTATGTGGAGTGGCTGCATGAGCACCCGCCCAAACTATAAAACGCTGGCTGATACCGTCGGCAGCACGCCGCTGGTCCGCATTCAACGGATTGGTGCCGAGGCCCTGACGGCGCAGAGCAGCGTGGTTCTGGCCAAGCTGGAGGGCAACAACCCGGCTGGCTCCGTCAAGGATCGTCCGGCGCTGTCGATGATCCTGCACGCCGAGGCCCGCGGCCAGATCAAACCCGGCGATACCCTGATTGAAGCCACATCAGGAAATACGGGGATTGCGCTCGCCATGGCAGCCGCCATGCGCGGTTACAAGATGATTCTCGTCATGCCGGAAAACCAGACCATGGAACGCCGGCAAACCATGAAAGCCTACGGTGCCGAACTCGTGCTGACCCCGGTCAGTGGCAGCATGGAGCTGGCGCGGGATGTGGCGAACCGCATGGTTTCTGAAGGCAAGGGTGTGGTGCTGGATCAGTTCGCCAATCCGGATAATCCGGTGGCGCACTACGAAGGCACCGGCCCGGAAATCTGGCGTGATACCGCCGGGCAGATCACGCACTTTGTATCGAGCATGGGGACCACCGGTACCATCATGGGGGTCTCCCGCTTTCTCAAAGAGCAGAACCCGAACATCCGCATCATCGGTGTGCAGCCCAAAGATGGGGCGCAGATTCCCGGCATTCGCAAATGGCCGGAAGCGTACCTGCCGAAAATTTATGACAAAGCCCGTGTCGATGAACTCGTCTCTGTCGGGCAGGCCGAAGCCGAAGCCATGACACGTCGTCTGGCAGCGGAAGAGGGCATCTTCGCCGGTATTTCTTCCGGTGGCGCCATGTGTGTGGCGCTCGATATTGCGCGCAATCACCCGAACGCGACGGTGGTCAGCATTGTCTGTGATCGTGGTGATCGTTATCTCTCAACCGGCGTATTCCCTGACTGATTGACGTTCCCGATGGTTCCCATTCTTGTCTTCGATATTGAAACCATTCCGGATGTCGCCGGTCTGCGTAACCTGAACGAGTTGCCGGCCGATCTGTCGGATGATGAGGTTGCCGAACTGGCGTTTCAGCAGCGACGTGCTCAGGGTGGCAGCGATTTCCTGCCGCATTATTTGCACAAAATCGTCACCATCTCCTGCGCCTTTCGCAGTGATGCCGGATTCAAGGTGTTTTCCTTATCGGCTCCCGAACTGGAAGAGGGCGCGATCATCCAGCGCTTTTTTGATGGGCTGGAGCGTCTGACGCCAACGCTGGTCTCCTGGAATGGTGGCGGCTTTGATCTACCCGTCCTGCACTATCGGGGCCTCATGCACGGCGTATCAGCGCCGCGCTATTGGGATCAGGGCGAGGGTGACTTCTCGGATTCCCGTGAATTCAAGTGGAATAACTACGTCAGTCGCTATCATAGCCGTCACACCGACCTGATGGATCTGCTGGCGCTGTTCCAGCCGCGCGCCAGCGCACCACTCGATGCCATGGCCAAACTGATGGGCTTTCCCGGCAAGGTTGGCATGGCCGGTAACCTGGTCTGGCCAACCTGGCAGGCGGGCGAATACGGCAAGATCCGCGATTATTGCGAAACCGATGTGGTGAATACCTACTTGGTCTATAACCGCTTCCGCCTCATGCGTGGGGAGATCAATCGTGAACAGGCCGATGCCGAAGAAGCGCTCATCCGCAATACCCTGAAAGAGACTGCCGGTGCTCACTGGCAGGAGTTTCTGGCCGAATGGCCGGTCAAGGCGGTCTGAGCCCTGGTTAC
Source organism: uncultured Dechloromonas sp. (assembly GCA_964387485.1). GTDB lineage: Bacteria > Pseudomonadota > Gammaproteobacteria > Burkholderiales > Rhodocyclaceae > Fluviibacter. Next base: position 6,139 of record CAYLWV010000078.1, read on the forward strand.
CTTTGGTTGGCCGCGTGATGTCTGCTCTGCTATAATCGCGCGTTCCGGACAGATGGATGAGTGGTTTAAGTCGCACGCCTGGAAAGCGTGTTTAGGGTAATACCCTAACGAGGGTTCGAATCCCTCTCTGTCCGCCAGATTATTCTTAAAAGCGCCCTTGTGGCGCTTTTTTGTTATGTGCGGCCGCTCCTTTAGCGCCAAATTAGTAGATAGCTACCTGTTATTCGCAGCAGGCTTCTTCCAATAATGCTCCCTGAAGCTGAATCTGACGGTTCGTCGTGAACCTTATCGGATTCAACGCAATGAACAGGTTATCTCCCAGTGGGGAATCTAAATAGATAAGGGGTCAAGCATGTCGGATGTTACTTCCAATAACACGCTGTTGGGGACGGGTGAAGCAACCACACAGGCGCCGATTATTGCCGCGTATTACCCGGAGTGGGCCATCTACTCCCGTGATTTCAACATTGCGGATGTACCTGCCGAAAACCTCACGCACCTGATCTATGCGTTTTCAAAGATTGACAGTGCCGGTCGTATGGGCCTCTTTGACTCCTATGCCGCCACAGAAAAAACCTTTAATGCGACAGACAGTGTGGATGGCGTAGCCGATACCTGGGATCAGACACTGGCTGGTAATTTTAACCAGCTGGCTGAGCTGAAGCTGGCCAATCCCGAGCTGAAGACCATGATTGCCGTCGGTGGCTGGACCCTGTCCGGCAC
>CAYLWV010000079.1:0-1982 GCA_964387485.1 uncultured Dechloromonas sp.
GGTGCCGTCATGGGTTCGACATGAAAATGGTAGCCGCGGGCGTTAGGCAGACGCTCCAACCCTACGGTAAAGATCGGTGTCTGGCGCAGGCTCTGCATGCGCTGAACCAGCGTAATGGTATAGGCCGGTTGGCCGAAGAAGGGTGCATAGACCCCATCGCCCTCCGCCGGCACCTGGTCAGGCAGAAAACCGATGGTCTGTCCGCGCATCAGGGTCCTGACGAGACCCTTAACCCCTTTCTGATTGGCGGGCACTAGCGTGAGCTGGGGGGAGAGACGGATCCGGTTGATCAGATCGCCCAGCCAACGCATCCGGGGTTCTTTGAAAATCACGGCGGCTGGATGCCGCTGGCTGTAGATCGGGCCAAGCATTTCAAAACAGCCGATATGGGGTGAAATCAGAATCAGCCCACGACCTTCGGCCAGTGTCTGCTCAATCAGTGGCCAGGCATCGCAGGAGACCAGGCCCTGAAGACGGTTCGCATTCCGCGGGGCCCAGAGATAAGGCAATTCCAGAAACATCTGCAGGAGTTGCTGCATGGATTGGCGCTGGAGTTTGTGTGACGGCTGCGGATAAGCAAACGCCATATTTCTGGCGGCCCGCTTTTTGTAGGTTCCGGGCATGATCCAGCCCACCCAGCCCAACAGATTACCGACCTGCTGCAAGACGATCAGCGGCAGCAGACCCAATGCACGAAAGATCGCGATTGCCAGAAAGGTTGCCAAACGAGTTGCCATGAAAGCTCTGACCTGAAAATCCACCCCGGAACAACCGGACACATTGGTGAGTCATGTCCGGTAACTTATAGGATGGGCGGTGTCAGTGCCAATCGCTGCAAGCGGTGTAAAGCGCCATTCTACGCTAAAGCAAGGTTGGGCCGGGGTGTGTATGATCTTTCTCCAGCCCCCGTTTCTCCGGATTGCTATTGTGAAAAGCCGTTTTTCCAGAATGCTGTTGGCAGTGTTCATCGTTTGTACGCTCTCGGCCTGGAAGTCGCTGGAGCGTCAACCTGCGTTACCCCCTGTGCATGCCAATGATGCGGTGGTGAATGGCATGACCGGCATTCGCTATGCCATTTATCAGCGTGCCGGGATCGAGAATCTGCTCAAGGACCTGGAAGCAACACTGCGCATCATGAACCGGGATCAGCCGGGGGCGCCGATCAATTATCTGTCGATTTCCGGTGGTGGCAGCCGCGGCGCGTTTGGTGCCGGGTTGTTGAACGGTTGGACCAAACATGGCAATCGACCTGAATTCAATATGGTGACCGGTATTAGCACGGGGGCGCTGATGGCGCCGTTTGCCTATCTCGGGCCGACCTATGACGCGTCGCTCAAGGAGTTGTATACCAACATCACGGCGCAAAATATCTACAAGAAGCGAAATTACACAGCCATTGTGCTGTCAGATGGTTTGAGTGACACCGGGCCGCTCTATGATTTGATTTCCCGGCAGATTACGCCTGAGTTTCTGCGTAAAGTCGCTTATGAATACCAGGTACGCCACCGCTGGCTGCTCGTCGGTACGACCAATCTGGATACGGGGCAGCCCATTATCTGGAACATGGGCAAAATTGCTACCTACGACACACCGGAAGCGCTGGCGCTGTTCCGGCGGGTGATGCTGGCATCGGCCTCGCTCCCAGGTTTTTTTTCACCCGTCATGATGGATGTGTTTTTTGCCGGTCAGCGTTATCAGGAAATGCATGTTGACGGTGGCGTGAGCCGGCAGGTCTTCATTTATCCGGCATCACTGTTTCACGAAACCGGTGCCTATAAATTGCTCGAAGGGCGTAAACGCGAGGCCTACTTCATTCGTAACGACATCCTTGAAGCCGAGAAATACCAGACCGTCGAACGTCAGACATTGGCCATTGCCAATCAGGCCCTCACACAATTTGCGCACTCGCACGGCGACGGCGATATCCTGATGGCTTACCTGACGGCTCGCCAGGATGGTTTTGGTTTTAACATGGCATTTGC
>CAYLWV010000079.1:2082-6598 GCA_964387485.1 uncultured Dechloromonas sp.
CAGGATTACCTCAAGAAAAATCCCAATGGTTACTGTGGCCTCGGGGGGGTTGGCGTCGCGTACCCTCAAGAGGATGATGTTTCACCGACGACAGTACAGACCGCTAAACCGCTGATTGGTAGTGCGTTAAATCAGGCGCGGCAGCTGGTCGTCTTTGAAGCGGCGGATTGTGCCTATTGCCGGCAATTCAAAAAAGAGGTGCTGGATCACTGGGCCTCCGAAGTGTCGGTGGCCACTACTTTGAGCGCCAATCCACCCACGGGCTGGCGCTTGGAGAAATCGCTGTTTGCCACGCCGACCATCGTGCTCTTTGAAAAGGGCATGGAGGTGTCGCGCTATACCGGTTACAACGGTGATCAGAAACGTTTCTGGCACTGGCTGGGTTTTCAGCTGCTGACCCCCGAGCAGCGCCGGATCGCCTTTGAACAAGGCACCGAATACCCCGGCACCGGCTCGCACCTTGATGAGAAGCGGCCAGGCACCTTTGTGGATCCGATTACCGGTGCCGCATTGTTCCGGAGTGATACCAAATTCAACAGCGGCACGGGTTGGCCCAGTTTCTTCAATCCTGTCCCGGGGGCAATTACCCTGCACGAAGATAGCTCGCACGGCATGAAGCGTGTGGAGGTTCGTAGTGCCAGCTCGGGTATTCATCTCGGCCATGTTTTTGATGATGGGCCACCACCCTCCCATAAACGGTACTGCATTAACGGCAATGTTCTGAAGTTCGTGCCGGATAAATAATCGACGTCAATAAAGTGATGATTGTTACCCCTCGTTGTAGAGGGGATAATCAAACGGTCATACGATCAATGGCAATTCATAGGAGCTTAACGTGACACCGCTGCGCATTAATCTGGAACAGGACGATATCCCCACCCACTGGTACAACATCGTTGCCGACATGTCCAATGCGCCAGCGGCCCCGCTGGGGCCGGATGGTAATCCTGTGTCACCGGAAGCCATGGGGGCCATTTTCCCGGGGCCGATTCTCGAGCAGGAAATGTCGGCTCAGCGCTGGATTGAGATTCCTGATGCGGTACGTCAGATCTATGCCTTGTGGCGTCCGGCACCGCTGTGCCGCGCGTTGCGCCTGGAGCAGGCGCTGGGTACGCCCGCGAAGATCTTCTACAAGTACGAGGGGGTGTCGCCGGCCGGTTCGCACAAGCCCAATTCTGCCGTCCCACAGGCATATTTTAATAAAATTGCCGGTACCAAACGTCTGACCACGGAAACCGGGGCAGGGCAGTGGGGGTCGTCCATTGCCTTTGCTGGCCAGATGTTCGGCCTACCTGTCCGCGTCTATATGGTGAAGGTTAGCTACGAACAAAAGCCGTTCCGTCGTTCGATGATGCAGACCTGGGGGGCAGAGGTGTTTGCCAGCCCGACTAACCTGACCCATGCCGGTCGTGCGGCTTTAGAGGCCGATCCGAATTGCCAGGGGTCACTGGGTTTGGCCATCTCCGAGGCCGTGGAAGAGGCCGCCTCGGAAGCCGGCACCTGCTACACGCTGGGCTCGGTGCTCAACCATGTGCTATTGCATCAGAGCATTATCGGACTGGAGGCCAAAAAGCAGTTTGAAAAAGTCGGTCTGTACCCGGATGTAATTTTTGGCCCATGCGGCGGCGGTTCCAGCTTTGGCGGCGTGGCGTTCCCGTTTCTCGCCGACAAGGCCGCGGGCGATAAGCGGGCGTCGAATCTGCGTTGCGTCGCCGTCGAGCCGACCTCCTGTCCGACCCTGACCAAAGGGGCTTATGCCTATGATTATGGTGATGCTTCTGGCTACACCCCGATCATGAAGATGTACACCTTGGGTCATGACTTCATGCCCCCGGGGATTCATGCGGGCGGGCTGCGTTACCACGGCGACTCGCCGCTGGTTTCGCAACTGCTGCACGAAGGCTTGCTTGAGGCGGTTGCCGTACCTCAAGTGGCGACCTTTGAAGCCGGTGTGCAGTTCGCGCGGGCCGAAGGCATTATTCCTGCGCCGGAATCATGCCATGCCATTCGCGCAGCCATTGATGAAGCGTTGCGTTGCAAAGTGACGGGTGAGCCGAAGACGATTCTGATTGGCCTCACGGGGCATGGTCATTTTGATATGGCCTCCTACGATAAGTACTTCACGCATCAGTTGGAAGACTACGAATATCCGGCGGATGCCATCACGGCATCGCTGGCGCATTTGCCTAAAGTCGGCGCTTAAACCTCTGGTCGAGGCGCCCGGATTGCCGGGCATCTCGACGATGCTGCACTGCGGATTTGTTTTCCCTATGCTTCATATAGCCATAAACAATTAGATTTGTCGGGGTTATGGGCATATCGTGTGCGGACAACACCGAAAAGGAGAGCCCTATGACCACCCAAGGCAAATGCCCCATCATGCATGGCGCGATCACTGAAAGTGGCGCCGGGAACAGTAACGTGGCCTGGTGGCCGAAGTCATTGAATCTCGACATCCTGCACCAGCAGGATCGTAAAACGAACCCGATGGGTGATTCCTTTAACTATCGGGACGAACTCAAGACACTGGATGTGGCTGCGCTGAAGCGTGACCTCAAGGATCTGATGACCGACAGCCAGGCCTGGTGGCCGGCTGATTGGGGGCATTACGGTGGTCTCTTTATCCGCATGGCTTGGCATTCGGCGGGCACCTACCGCACAGCCGATGGTCGCGGTGGTGCCGGTACCGGCAATCAGCGTTTTGCCCCACTGAACTCCTGGCCGGATAATGCCAACCTTGATAAAGCCCGCCGCCTGTTGTGGCCCATCAAGAAAAAATACGGCAATAAAGTCAGTTGGGCTGACCTGATGATTCTCGCCGGCAACATGGCCTACGAATCAATGGGATTAAAGACCTTTGGTTTCGGCTTTGGCCGTGAGGATATCTGGCATCCAGAAAAAGATATCTACTGGGGATCCGAGCGCGAGTGGCTGCAAAAGAGTGGTGGTGATGGCAGTCGCTACTCGGGTGAACGTGACCTGCAAAATCCCCTGGCAGCCGTCATGATGGGGCTGATCTACGTCAATCCCGAGGGTGTGGATGGACAGCCTGATCCACTCAAGACGGCACACGACATTCGTGTCACCTTCGCACGCATGGCCATGAATGATGAAGAAACCGTGGCGCTGACCGCAGGCGGTCATACTGTGGGTAAAGCACACGGCAATGGCAACGCGGCTAATCTGGGGCCAGCACCCGAAGGTGCGCCGATCAACGAGCAGGGTCTGGGCTGGATGAATCACACAACCCGGGGCATTGGGCGTGATACCGTCACCAGTGGCATCGAAGGGGCCTGGACCAGCCATCCCACGCAATGGGATAACGGCTACTTCGACATGTTGCTGAACCATGAGTGGCAGCTTACCAAGAGCCCGGCGGGTGCCTGGCAGTATGCGCCCGTTGACATTAAAGAGGCCGATAAGCCAGTGGATGTGGAAGATGCCTCAATCCGTCATTTGCCCATGATGACGGACGCCGACATGGCCATGAAGGTGGACCCGGCGTACCGCAAGATTTCGGAACGATTCCACAAGGATCCGACGCATTTCTCTGATGTCTTTGCGCGTGCCTGGTTCAAGCTCACCCATCGTGATATGGGGCCGAAGGCCCGCTACATCGGCCCGGATGTCCCTAAGGAAGATCTGATTTGGCAGGATCCGGTGCCTGTCGGTCGTACGGATTATGATGTTGATGCCGTCAAAGGCAAGATTGCGGCGAGCGGCCTCTCCGTCAGTGATATGGTTAGTACCGCCTGGGATAGTGCCCGTACCTTCCGAGGTTCCGATAAGCGCGGTGGTGCTAACGGTGCACGACTTCGGCTGGCACCCCAGAAAGACTGGGAAGGCAATGAACCGGCCCGCCTGCAGAAAGTCTTGGCTGTCTATGAAAAAATTTCTGCTGAAACCGGTGCCAGTGTTGCTGATGTGATTGTGCTTGGCGGCAGTCTTGGTATTGAGCAGGCCGCCAAAGCCGGCGGCTTTAACGTGGTTGTACCGTTTAAGCCCGGCCGAGGCGATGCGACACAGGTACAGACCGATGTGGAATCCTTCGAAGTGCTTGAGCCGGTGTCTGATGCTTTCCGTAATTGGCAGAAAGCGCACTATGTCGTGACGCCTGAAGAGCTGATGCTGGATCGCGCACAGCTGATGCGGCTCACCGCGCAGGAAATGACCGTATTGATTGGCGGCATGCGGGTGCTCGGCACCAACTATGGCGGTAGTCAGTATGGTGTGTTTACTGACCGAGAGGGGACTCTGAGCAATGACTTTTTCGTCAATCTCACGGATATGTCCTACCGCTGGATACCGACCGGCCGTAATAGCTATGACATCGTTGATCGTGCCTCCGGCCTGAAACGGTGGATTGCCACGCGTGTTGACTTGGTCTTTGGTTCTAACTCGATTTTGCGAGCAATTGCTGAAGTCTATGCACAGGATGACAACCAGCAGAAGTTTATTGATGACTTTGTGGCAGCCTGGGTCAAAGTCATGAACGCGGATCGTTTCGATCTGGTTG
>CAYLWV010000080.1:0-1570 GCA_964387485.1 uncultured Dechloromonas sp.
CCCTGACGAACCACGCCGCCCAGGGTGGTGACTTTGACGCTTTTCACGATGCCGGTGGCCGGGGCGATGATGTCCGTGTGCTCCAGCAGCTGCTCGCGGTCGGCCAGCGTCTGTTCCTGGCTATTCAGGTCTTCCTGGGCTTTGTTCAGTTCGGCACTGGCATCCTGCAGGTATTTGTTCTTGGTGCTGGCGTACTGGTTGCGCGCTTCGTTGACTGTCCTCTTTAAGCGCAGGATGTCCGCTTTGCTGATGTCGCCCATCTTTTCGAGCGGCTGGTTCATGGCCAGTTCTTGCTGGGCCAGGTTGACGTTGTCTTTCAAGACAGCCAGCTGGTCATCAATGGCTTTGGTCCGCTGCTTGTAGAGATTCATCTGGGTCTCATACAAGGTGGGATAGTTCTTCTGGATGGCGTCGTCGAAGGCCAGCGGTTTGTCGGTGATTTCCGCCTGTAGTCGGGCGACTGTCATGCGTAGTGCCATGACTTTGCCCTGGCTTTCGGTGAATGAGGCCAGAACGCGTTCTTTCTCAAGGACGGCAATGATTTCACCGGCTTTGACTTCGTCGCCCTCCTGCACTTTCATATCAACGAGCACGCCGCCATCCGCGGCCTGTACGATCTGGGTGCGGGAGCTGGCAATGACCGAGCCCTGGGCATGCACCACCTGGTCAATTTTGAACAAACCCGCCCAGGCAAAGAAGAGCACCAGAAAGGCCATACTGACCCGGAAGAGAATGCGCGGCAGGCGCAGGCTGCTGTGATCCGTGAGCGCAAAGGTGGTGGCGGCCAGTGCTTCGATGCGTGCCCAAAGCTGTTCCGCTTGGGGGCGGTATTTTTCAACCGTGGGTTGGGCTTTGTGCCAGAGTTTCTGGCTGAGGTTTCTGGCGTGGTCTTTGAGGCTCATGCGGCACCTCCTGTCATTGCCGGCGGTTGCGCAACCTGGCCTGACTGGGCAGCTTTGGCGGCCTCCTGCTGTGCCTGTTTCTGCTTTTGTGCGGCTTCGTTCAGCTGACTAATCACCTGATCCCGTGGGCCATCCATCACAATCTGATGGTTGGCAATGACGATGAGGCGACTGGTGAGCGCCAGTAACGAGGGCTTGTGGGTGACGAGCACGAGGGTGTGCTCGGGTTTAATGGCCTGGTGCAGTACCTGGATACAGCGCTGCTCGGTCTGTTCGTCCATGGAGGCGGTGGGTTCGTCGAGCAACCAGACGCTGGGGTTGCTGAGTAAGAGTCGCGTCAGTGCCACCAGCTGGCGCTGGCCACCGGAAAGCCCCTTGCCGCCTTCGGCAATCATGAGCTCCAGACCCTTGGGGTGGTTGGTGATGGCCGCGAGAAGTCCGGTCCGGGCAGCGGCATTACGGATGGCCTCGTCACCCGGGTCAGGGATGCCAACCAGCAGGTTCTGACGCAAGGTGCCGTTAAAGAGGCGGTGCTCCTGTTGCAGGTATCCGATCTTGTCGGCGAGCAGGCTCCGGCTGATCTGGTCGATATCCAGGCCATCGAGCAGGATGCGCCCTTCGTTCGATTGGTACATGCCGGTGAGCAGACGCAAGAGCGTGGATTTACC
>CAYLWV010000080.1:1670-3934 GCA_964387485.1 uncultured Dechloromonas sp.
AGGATGGAGCAGGCAATGAGCGAGCCCATGGTGAGGTTACCTTCCGCCGCGAAGTAGGCACCCACGCCGACCAGGCCGACATAGCTGAGCTGCTGCAGGACGGCGGCAAAGTAACCGGTCTTCTCCGAGATGGATCGGTTAACGAGTTCATGCTGGATCGATTCTTCGACGACATCGAGCCAGCGGGAGAGCGTGCCCCACCCGCCACCACCTGCTTTGATGGTTTCGGCCCCTTCAATGGCTTCGACCAGCAAACCGGTCTTGAGGTTGGTGGCGGCCGTGGCCTGTTTGGCGTGATAGTCGATCTTCTTACGCAGGGTAATGCCGATAGCGATGGAGAAGACGAGGAAGAGCAAGGGCACCAGGCCGACCAACGGGCCGCCGATGATGGCAATGAGCAGCACAAAGAAGATGCCGAAGGGCGCATCAATCAGCACATAGAAGGTGGTGGACGAGAGAAAGGCGCGAATGGTTTCGTAGCCACGCAGTTGTGAGGAAAGCGAGCCCACCGTGCCGGGTAGTTGATCCAGCCGGACCTGGAGCAATCGGCTGAAGATGTCGCGGGAAAGCCGGCTGTCGATGTCGGTAACGGCATGCTCCATGAGGTAGGAGCGGATGACTTTGAAGATGAGTTCAAAGACAACGGCGATGCCCACACCGAGGGTAAGTACACCGAGAGTGGCGTAGCCCTGGGTAGGGATGACCCGGTCGTAGACCTGCATGGAGTAAAGCGAGGTGCCCAGGGCCAGCAGGTTGATCAGTGCGCCGGCAATAGCCCCTTCGATAAAGATCTTCTTGTGGGCAAGAAAGGCGCGTCTGAACAGGGTCTTCACCGGGCTTTTATCAGCCTCGGTGTTGCCCTCCGGCAGAATCAGCCGGCCAACGGGCAGCGGCTCAGCCGCGGGCTTCTGGATGAGTTTGCCCTGGCAGTCGATGAGCCAGTCGCCAGTGGGCGGCTGAGCGCGTACGAGCACCCAGCCCTGCTCCGCAAGCCAGGTGATGGCCGGCAGACGCGCCGGGTCGGGCTGATCCTGCCAGTCGATGGCTTCGGCCCCGGCATCGAGACCAACGGCTTTAAGATGATCGCGCCAGTTGGTATCGTCGGTATCTGCCAGCAACGCCTGGTGTTTGCCGATGGCGTGGTGTAGCTGCAGACGATCAACGACCTTACCCTGCAAGCGGCTGGCGGTATTAATAACGCCAGCCAGCGCCATGGCGGCAGCATTGGCTTTAGCGGCCTGAGCCGCAGCTTCGGGGTCGGAGGCGGCGGCACCAGGCGGCTGTTGGAAATCGTTGGGATTCTGGATCATAGATGTCGGTGCTTATTGCGCAGGCGATTCAAATTGTTGCGTGCCATCGATGTAGACCATGAGGCGACGACTGGCGCCGAGCAGGCTGCCTTCGGCATCGGCCAGCTGCACTTTGGTTTGCGCCCGTTCGCGTACGGCGTTCATGAGATCAAGCCAGCTCTTTTTACCGACCAGATACTGGCGGTCGTAGGAGGCGCTGATGTCACCGGCCAGATTGGCCGAACGCTGCAGGTTCTCTTTCTTAAGGAGAGCAAATTCGTATTCGTTGTAGTCGGCGTTTAGTCGGTCGGTCAGTTCCCGCTTGGCGGCATCCACTTGCAAGGTGGCCGCTCTGGCGCGTTCAAAGGCAGCGCTGGCACCGGCAATGCTGGAAAGCCCGCCCCCCGGGTTATAGGTCACGACCAGGCCGTACATGTCGTAGCCCTGGGCGCCTGGCAAGTAGGCGTTACCCACCTGGCGCTGCGCCTGCAAGGCAACCTGAGGCAATGCTTGGGCTCTGATTTCTTTGGCCTCCTGCTCGGCGGCTTCGGCCTCAAACTTGTAACGCTGTACGGTGACACTCTGAATCTGTGCCTGTGGCAACCCTTTGTTACGCGGTGGCAGGGTCACGTGTTTGGCAATACTGGCGGTGAGATCAGGACGACGCAGTGGCTCACCTACGAGCTCGGACAGGCTGGTCAGAGCCGTTTCTTCCATGGCGCGCTGGGTGTCGAGGTCGGCGCGTGCCTGGTGTAGGCGGGAGATACCGAGGTCTTTATCCGAACCGGAAGCAACGCCCTGTTCATAGCGGCGAGTGATCATGCCGGCAAACTTTTCGTGGAGCTTGACGTTCTCTTCATAGGCCTGGATCTTCAGCCAGGCTTTGACCCATTCGGTATAGGCGTTAATGATGCGTTTGCTGATGTCTTCACGCATTTCAAGCAACCCGAAATCGGCTGCGCTGAGTTTGGCATC
>CAYLWV010000080.1:4034-6401 GCA_964387485.1 uncultured Dechloromonas sp.
TGATGTCTTCACGCATTTCAAGCAACCCGAAATCGGCTGCGCTGAGTTTGGCATCGGCTTTGTAGTAGCCGGCAATAATGCCGCCATCCAAGAATAAGGGCTGGGTAACGCTGATATTAGTGGCTGGCTGCCGGGTAATAGGCTGCCCGCTATAGGCCACATCCTGGCGCTGCGTGCTGAACGAGGGATTCGGTAGAAACTTCAGTTTGGCGGCCGTGAGATCTGTTTTAGCGGCATCCCGGCTCGATTGCTTGGCTAGTACTGACGGATAAGATAACAACCCCTGGCGAATCAATGTGTCCAATGTATAGGCATTTTGCGCAACAACGCCGCTACTCCATAAGAGCAACAACGAGAGTGCCCAACGCAACAGAACAGTTTCCGAATGTTTCATCGACCCAATAAATTAAAATGAACGTAGCGGTATGACACGTCGCTCTAAGCGGGACGATTACCCTTGGGTGCAATCCTTTGAAGGAGAAAGGGCGGCTAAAGCCACCTTTTTCTCGTCTTCCACTGCTTACAAAGTACCGAATACCCCACTAAACTCATAAGGATTCTGCGTGATACCGCTGGCCACCGGCGATACGGTATTGAGCTGGCTGGCGTTATCCCGACCCAGTGACCACATACCGATTGAGGCAATATCCGGATTGTCTTTGGCGAACGCCATCAGCTGAGTGGCGTCTTCCAGCGTAAAGACTTCGGATTGCACGTCGTTGATACCGATCATGGGGGTAATACCCACTTTGGCATCAATCCCCATGCCCCGCAGCTGGCTCACCGTCGCCAATGCGGCATCAATGGCATCCTGCCCCATATCGCCGCTATCCGCATAAGCACCGTAGTCCATGGCCATGATGTTCACCACATCAATCTCCACGCCATCCTGTTTGGCCTGTGCCAGCAGGTTGATCCCTTCATAGGTCAACCCCGTGGGCATAACCGGCAAGGTAAACGAGATGTCCAGATCGGGGTTATCCAGGTTGAGCTGAACGAGCGCCTCATTACGCAGGTGATTCGCGCTTGAGTTGGCAATGGCGCCACCTTCAATGTCGAAGTCCAGGGCATTAACGTGGTAACGATCCAGTACCGACTGATAGGCATCGGCCAGCGCATCAGCGCTTGAGAATTGCAAGGCGGGCTCCGAGCCCACTGCGCCACCAAAGGATACCCGGACATTAACGCCCAGCTGCTGCACCGCTTCGATTTGCGCCAGCATCGTGCTGCCACCCGGCAGGCCGTCGTTCTGGATGTTACCGACGCCGCCCCAACCGATTTGGTCAGTGCCTGAGTTGAGCATAAAGGCCAGCGTGATGTCCTCAACCCCTGCCGCCTGAACGATCTCCACTAGATTCTGGCTACTACTGAGCGACATGTCGATGTAGGGTGAGAACACCTGATCAGCTGCCGACCCGGTAGCCTGGGTCGTTACGGTAATCGGCGAAGACTGTTGCGATGCGCCGACTTCATCGTAGGCCACCACCGTAAATTGGTGCGTTGATGCCGGATCCAGCCCCGTGGCTTTGAAGTAGGTATTCTGGGTGGTGCCAACCAAAACCCCATCCTGATACACTCCATACGAACTCACCGTACCAACGCCATTAACGACGGCGGCATCCCAAACCAGCATGGCGGCCTGATCACTGGTGCTGGCGGCATACAGATCCTGCGGAGCATCCGGCGCCACCGGGGTGGTACTCATATATCCGACGAACTCCCAAACGGCCGCAGTGCTGGCGCCATTGGTCGGTGTTTCATTCTGTGTCCACCATTTGGCTTCGTACACCTTGTCACCAAAACTGACGCGTTCACCGGCGGTATAAACCTGACCAGACACCCAGGCAGTGGCATAGGCCGTGGTGCCCGTTTGTCCGCTGGTGTCCGTGGTTGTTTGGCTGGTACTGGAACCGGCATCGGTGGGTGTTTCGGGTGGTGTGATGGAAGGTGTTGTATCACTGGTCGTTGCTGACGATGCACCATGAATAATGCCGGTCAGATAGGTAATAACCGAGGCATCGTTGGCCACGAAGTTACCATCTTGCAGCTCAGACAGAGACACATCTTTCAGCGTGTAGCTTTGCTGATTGGACGGAATGGTGAGGACGGCGGAACCATTCACTTCGGTCAGGGTGATTTGCCCTCCCTGAAAGTTCCACCCGAAATCTAGCTTGTCGGTTGCCGGATTAAAGGCGATTTCCTTATGGGCGCCCCAGGCCCAGCTAATGAGCGTGGTGCTACCGCCAGAAACGGGAACAGGTGTCGGTGTTGGTGTTGGCGTCGGCACAGGTACTGGCGTCGGTGTCGGATCGACCACAGGCGTGGTGTCGGGCACCACGGGATCAGGCACTACGGGCTCGGGCACCA
>CAYLWV010000081.1:0-5456 GCA_964387485.1 uncultured Dechloromonas sp.
AATGCAACTACAACTGGAAAACTTTTATTGAGGTGTACCTCGAGGATTACCACGTGGCGCCTTTTCACCCGGGCCTCGGTGGTTTCGTCAATTGTGATGAGTTGACCTGGCAATTCAGCGATTGGTATTCGATTCAGCGCGTGGGGATCACCTCGCTCGCGAAATCTGGGTCGGAAACCTACCGCCGCTGGCAGGATCAGGTGCTGGGGCAGTATGCGCATCTGAATCTGAGACCTGAGCATGGCGCCGTCTGGCTGACCTATTACCCGAATATCATGGTTGAGTGGTATCCGCATGTGCTCGTGGTTTCCACGCTCCATCCGCAAGCCGTTGATAAAACCCTCAATATCGTCGAATTCTATTATCCGGAAGAGATCGTGGAATTTGAGCGGGAGTTCATTGAGGCAGAGCAAGCTGCCTATATGGAAACCGCAGTTGAGGATGATGAAATCGGAGAGCGCATGGATCGTGGTCGTCGGGCGCTGATGCTGGCTGGTCGGAGTGAAGTTGGCCCTTACCAGTCCCCGATGGAAGACGGCATGCTGCATTTCCACGAGTTTTATCGCCGGATGCTGGGCCAGAAGCTTCAGCCGTTCGGGGGCTGACCACGACGCTAATGGCAGATTCCGCACTTCGACCGGGAGGGCAATCCTTGTGGATGGTGGTTGCCAGTTTCCTGTTCGGATGCATGGGGGTGTGCGTCAAGCTGGCTGCCGTCAATAATGACTCCGGTGAGATCGTGCTCTGGCGCTGTACGGTTGCGCTGTTAATCGTCTCCGGGTTCATGCTGTTGCGGCGCCGGCAGCCGCGAACCGTGCATCTGCGTAGCCATAGCTTCCGTTCCCTGTCGGGCTTCTCGGCGTTATTTCTCTATTTTTATGCGATCACCGAGTTGCCATTGGCGACCGCAGTGACTTTGAATTACACCTCGCCTATTTTTTTCGTGCTGTGGCAATTTTTGCTACGGGGTTTGAAACCCTCGCGTTTCGCCTGGCTGGCCTTACTGCTGGGGTTTGTGGGCGTGGTGCTGTTGTTGCGGCCTGCGGTTGATGATGATCATTTGTTGGGCGCGCTACTGGGTTTGGTGTCGGGTGGGTTGGCCGGTCTGGCGTATTTTCATATTCGCGAACTCGGTGCGTTGGGGGAACCCGAGTGGCGGACCGTATTTTATTTTTCGTTGTTTTCAACGGTCGGTGCGCTGATGTGGGTCGGGTGGCGAGGCTTTCATTGGCCGGCCATGGAAGATATGGTCTGGCTCGTTGGTGCAGGTGTCTTTGCGACAGGTGCCCAGCTTGCGCTAACGCGGGCCTATAAAAGTGGTAAAACTTTGCTCACTAACGCCCTAGCCTACACCACGGTGGTTTTTGCCAGCCTGTTTGGTGGCCTGTTTTTTGGTGAGCGTATCGATGGGCTGGGTTGGCTGGCCATTGGCCTGATCATGGCGAGTGGCGTCATGGCGTCTAAAGTGCGCTTCACCAAAACAAAAGCACCCTGACGGGTGCTTTTGAGAGTTCGATGGTGCCGGTTGTCGGGATTGAACTGACGACCTACCGCTTACAAGGCGGTTGCTCTACCACTGAGCTAAACCGGCGAACCGGCACGCATTATAAATACACTTCTCCTGTAAGTACAGTTGCGATCAGAATTAAAACCTTTGATCCAGATCAAATTCCGGGCCGTGCACGCTGCTGCCATCGGCGTAGACTCGAAAATTTAAGCAACGTCGAGTGCAACCATGGTTCAAAAAAAAATTGCAGCCAAAGCCTTACCCACTAAAAGAAAATCGAGAGCAAAGGTAGCGCGTGTCCGTCCCGTCAGCGCTGGAGACGTTCCGCCCGGTATGAGCGAGCCGGCGCTATCAGCGTTTATGGTGCAGCGTGGTTTGGAGGCTGCCGATGCGCGTCATGTCGGCGCGCTCAAAGATGTGCTCTCCGGTTACATTCCGGGCAATGCACACGAGCTTGCCGAGACACTGGCAGCTATGCTGGAGGGGGCGGCGCCGGACGAGGCCAAGGTATTGCGTGATGCACTGTCGGGCAAGGACGTGGTCTCTGAGAAATCAACGGTCTCGCCGGATGATGCCCTGTCAGACGATTGGCGTACCGGTGGCTACCCGTACAAGAATCTTATGCTGCGTAAGAATTACGAAGCCGCCAAGTATCAGTTGCAGGTCGAATTGCTTAAGCTGCAGGCTTGGGTGAAGGAAACCGGGCAAAAAGTCGTGATTATTTTTGAAGGGCGGGATGCGGCGGGCAAGGGGGGCGCCATCAAACGGTTTATGGAGCATCTGAATCCACGTGGTGCGCGTGTGGTGGCTCTGGAGAAACCCTCGGAAACCGAACGTGGTCAGTGGTACTTCCAGCGTTACATCCAGCATTTACCGACAGCAGGCGAAATCGTCCTCTTTGACCGCTCATGGTACAACCGGTCGGGGGTGGAACGGGTGATGGGTTTCTGCTCACCCTCCGAATACGATGATTTCATGCGGCAGGTGCCGGAATTCGAGAGAAACCTCGTGCGCAGTGGTATCCATCTTTTCAAGTTCTGGTTTTCCGTGAGCCGCAAAGAACAGCGACGTCGTTTCAAAGAGCGCGAGAAGCATCCGCTGAAGCAATGGAAGCTATCGCCTATCGACAAGGCTTCTCTGGATAAGTGGGATGACTACACGCATGCCAAGGAAGCAATGTTCTTTTCGACCGATACCGCCGATGCCCCATGGATCGTGATCAAGTCCGACTGTAAGAAGCGCGCACGGCTCAATGCCATGCGATATGTGCTGCATCGCCTGGCCTATGCGCAGAAAGATGGCACTCGGATCGGGCCAGTAGATCCCCTGTTAGTGGGGCGGGCGAATGTGGTTTACGAGATCGGTGAGGGCGAAGACAAACCCCTGCTCTAAGTTTTGCAGTACATGTTCAACGATGTCGTTCGGTATACTTGAACGACATCGTTGCTGGAATCGTTTATGACTGCAAAAGCCCTTGGACATCGTGTTGCCACAGAAGCGAAAAAGGCGCTCCATCTAACGCTCTATTTCTGGCTCTGGTTCAGTGCCATCAGCTTACTGACGCATGCCATTCTCCGTGAGCATGGATTACCGATTGGTTCGTGGGGTTTGGCCATCGTCAAAGCTGCCATCTGCGCTAAATTTGTGCTGATTGGTCAGGCGATTTATCCCATGCAACATGCGCGCGGCAAGGATCTGTGGGGAATTGTATTGCCCAGATCGCTGGTCTATCTTATCGTGGTGGTGGTGCTGAGCATGCTTGAAGCAGGCATCGAGGGGGCGTGGCACGGCCGGTCATTCCAATCGGGTCTGGCCGGGTTCGCGAATGGCGACCCGATTTATGCGTTTGCCCTGGCTTGGGTGTATTGGCTGATCCTCATGCCCTATCTCGTACTCGGTGCACTCGACCATTTGTGGTCGCGTGAGCGCAATTAGGGTGCGGCACCAACGCTGCCGTGACCAAGCAATTCTGACAGGCGTTGTGCGGCTGCTTTGACTTTTTGAGCTTCGGCACTGTGACAATCGGCATCAAACTGTCCGGCGGTGCCAACGGCCGTAATGGCCGCCACCATCTGACCGGTGTAGTCAAATACGGGGGCGCTGAGACCATTGATGCCTGGTGTATGGCTACCGCCAGCGCGGGCAATGCCTTCGCGCTGTGCTTCGGCCACGACAGTGCGCTGTTCTGCATCGAGTGCCAGACGCTGTGTTTTGTCTTTACCGGCCACGGTGTCGAGCTCGGCAGTCAGTGCCGGTTGAGTGACTGAGGGATTGAAAAAAGCGCTAAAGCAACGACCGGTGGCGGAATCATGTAACCCCAGTACGCGACCCACGCGTAAACACACAGAGATGGCGTCGCCGGTATCAATGTAGCGAACAATCGTGGCGCCGCTACTGCCCCAGACCGCCAGGCCGACACCCATACCGATGTCGTCACAGAGCTCATCCAGAATTGGCGTGGCAAGACGTAACGGATCAAGCGTCGCCAGGGCGGATAGCCCCAGTGTCAGCGCAAATGGTCCAAGGTGGTAACGGGCCGAAGCCAGATCCTGATTCACCAGCCCCATGCGCTGAAAGCTGACAAGATACCGGTGCGCTTTGGCGGGGGGCATGCCGCTCATCCGTGCAATATCCTTGAGCATGGTCGGGCGACCCGAGGTGATGAGCGCTCTGAGAATGGCGCCACCGATCTCGATGGATTGAATGCCTTGTTGCTTGCTGGAGACGTGTTTTGTTTCGGGGCCGTTCATGTTGATTCTCTAGTAATGCTGACAACGATAAAGAAACTTATAATCTAACAGTCTAAACAAAAGCGGTGCCGCTGGGGCGCTCGTGCTCAATTAAAGGGTAAAAAATGACGGCTGTCATGGTGTGCAATCCCAAGGGGGGATGTGGCAAAACAACACTCGCAACCAATATTGCCGGGTGGGCGGCTAGTCAGGGCAAGCGTGTCACGCTCTGTGATCTGGATCGCCAGCAATCATCGTTGCGCTGGATGTCGTTTCGTGACGAAACCCTGCCGCCGGTCGATGGCTTCTATGGCGGTGGCCAGTTGATGGCGTCTTTGCCCAAGGAGGCTGACCTGACGGTGATTGATGCGCCAGCAGGATTGCAGGGCTATAAATTAAGTGACTACGTCCGGCTTGTGGATCGGGTCATTATTCCGGTGGTGCCCTCAATCTTTGATATGGCAGCGACAGAAGATTTTTTGAATAGTCTGCGTGGCGACATGCGTGGGCAGCGGGAAAAGATCGGGATTGTTGCCATGCGCGTCGATCCGAGAACGCGTGCGGCCAGCATGCTGGAAGAGTTTCTGCAGCATTTCGATCTACCGATCCTGGCGTATATCCGTCCGACTTCAAACTATGTGAACGCCGCTGCCGCAGGGCGTACGATCTTTGATCCGCCCAAGTCCCGCCACAAGGCCGATCTGGCGCAATGGGCCCCGATGATCTCTTGGCTCGAAAAATAAATAGCGCAGGGGGTTGACAGGGGGCGCGTACTTCCACATAATGCGCACCTTCTCGGACGCGGGGTGGAGCAGTCTGGCAGCTCGTCGGGCTCATAACCCGAAGGTCACAGGTTCAAATCCTGTCCCCGCAACCAACGCCGTTCGCATGGATTCACTGAGTCCATGCCCATTGAAGACGGCGGTAAGTGCTTCCTGCTCTGGCACTAACTGGATTTCACCGAGTAAGTTGCGCAAAATTTCACGCGCCTCGTCGATGGCTTCAATTGCCTCAAGACGCAAAACCATATCCCTGTAAATTTCCTTGGCGCGCGGCAAAATTCGAGCCGGTTCATAGGCAGAAACAGCTGTCAACTCACGTTTGGCGTCTTCTATTTCGGATTCCGTCTCCAGTAAGGCTGTTTTGGTGCTGCTGGTGACGATTCCGGCCTTGATTGCGGCCATGATGTTGTCCAGCTCTCTTTGAGCCGCTTGTAGGCG
>CAYLWV010000081.1:5466-6170 GCA_964387485.1 uncultured Dechloromonas sp.
GGGTCAGGACGTTCAGACCGAAGCATTTCGGACACCTCCTGCTCATATAGTTTGTAGCACTCTTCCGACAGAAGCGACTCCTTGATTTCGGCAAGTAAAACTTGTTCGACCGTCGTTTTTTTGATCATCTTGGCGTTGTCGCAGACAGTGTTGCCTCTGTTACGGTGGGTCACGCAGCCATAGTGGTTCTTGCCTAACATGACGTAAGACCCGCCGCATACCCCGCATTTCAGGAGGCCGGAAAATAGGTATTTTGGCTTGCCGCCGCCACCCGCATGGTTTTTGGCGGTTTTCTTTCGGATTTCTTGGCAACGCAACTGACAGGCGCGCCAGAGATCATCATCGACGATCACCAGATCTGGCGTCCCAACAGTCACCCATTCCGATTTCGGGCGCATCGTCCGACGACGCCTCCCGGTGTGCGGATCTTTAACCCAAGCAGTTTTGTTCCATACGTGCTTGCCGTTGTAGATCTGATTTCCAAGAATGCCAACGCCCTTGGCGTCTGGATAAATGGCTGAATGAGCCCACGTGCCGCCTCTCGGGCTGGGTACGCCGAGTTCGTTTAATTCTGCCGCGATTTGTCTGGCTGATCGCCCACTGGCGTAACGCTGGAAGATGAATCGAACCCATTCCGCCTCTTCCAGATTAATTGATCTACGGTAACCCTTGCCATCGTGATGGCTGTCATAGCCGTAAGGGAG
>CAYLWV010000082.1:0-5929 GCA_964387485.1 uncultured Dechloromonas sp.
CCGGCTTCTTAGCAGCAACCTTCTTGGCGGCCGGCTTCTTAGCAGCAACCTTCTTGGCGGCCGGTTTTTTTGCAGCGGGTTTAGCTTCAGCAGCAGGTTTCTTGGCGGCCAGCGTTTGAGCCAGCGTCAAAAACGAAGAGGTAGTTTCAGTCGACATCTTGGAGTCTCCTTCCAGGAATGGATTTGGTAAGCACAGTTTATACACTTCGTGAAGTGTGTAAAGATTTTTTTGTGCCTTTTTTCAACAAATTGAAACAGGTGTCACAATTTTTCGGCAGCGTCATCGGATGATTTATTTAAACGCGCTTCTTCAGACACACAGACATGTCGATTACAACGGATAATATCGCCTGATTATTCCACCAACATCGAGAGCGTCATGACACCCGATCAACAGACACTGCTGAAACAAAATGTCGCCGCAGCCGCTGCCCGTTACGTTGACCAGAACCTGCCGGAAGGCGCCATTCTGGGCGTTGGCACAGGCTCTACGGCAAACCTCTTCATTGATGCGCTCGTGCCGATCAAACACAAAATTCGCGGTGCCGTAGCGAGCTCTGAAAACACAGCGCGCAAACTCGAAGCGATCGGCATTTCTCTTTTTACGCTGAACGACATTGAGAGTATGCCGATCTATGTTGATGGCGCTGATGAGATCGATGCATCCTTTGCCATGATCAAAGGTGGCGGCGGCGCACTTACCCGGGAAAAAATTATTGCCGAAGTTGCCGATTGTTTTGTCTGTATTGCCGACAACTCCAAATGCGTCAAAACATTGGGTCGTTTTCCGCTACCCATTGAAGTCATCCCCATGGCCACCGCCCAGGTGGCACGCGCTGTTAAACAACTGGGGGGGCAACCGGTTCTGCGCCAGGGGTTTGTTACCGACAACGGGAATCACATCATTGATGTTGCCGGTTTATCCATTACAGAGCCCGTTACCCTGGAGAGTGCGCTCAATCAGATCGTGGGTACAGTCACCAACGGATTATTCGCACGACGTGGGGCAGACATTCTCTTACTAGGCACACTGGATGGCGTCGAAACACACCAACGCACCTAAGCGCACCGCTCTGTAAGAAAGAGAAATGGCCCGGTAAAGCTACCGGGCCATTTTTTATCTTCACAGCATTCAGGCTTTCGGTGGGGAGAAGCCTTCCACCTGATCGGCGCCTTCACCAAAGAAATGTTTCTCGCACTGCTCGCGCAGGTATTCCCGATGACGCACATCCGATAGGTTCAGACGATTTTCATTGATGATCATTGTCTGTAACTTCACCCACTGCTGCCATGCCTCTTTGGAGACGGATGCGAACAGTTTCTGACCAAAAGCGCCAGGCACTGGCGGGAAATCAAGACCTTCGGCATCTTTGCCCAGTTTGATGCATTGAACGGTACGTGTCATTTTTAAGTCCTTTTTTGTCTTACGGTCACTGTTAGAGGTTCTTCACAAATACTTTGGAGTTGCGCTGATAGTTGTACATCTCGCGCTTGCGGTCTGGCAGATCCTCGACTTTGGCTGGTTTGTAACCGCGTTCGATAAACCAGTGTGCCGTCCGCGTCGTCAGCACATACAAGCGGCGAATACTCTGTGCGCGGGCTCGAGCTTCAATCGCCTGCATCAGGCGTTCGCCATAGCCCCACTCGCGATGATCGTTATCAACGGCCAGGCATGCCAACTCGGCGTTTTCCGAATCCAGCAGATACAGAGCCGCACAACCCACAATCACGTTATCGTGCTCAAGCACGGTAAATTGTCCAACTTCCTGTTCAATACGCTCTCGGGGCCGCTGCACCAGCGTGCCATCCTGTTCGAGTGGTTCGATAATTGCCAGCAAACCGGCGATATCGTCCGGCCGTGCATCGCGTAAACGATCCAAAGAATCCCGCGTCACGATCGTGCCAACGCCATCATGGGTAAACAGTTCGAGAATCATCGAGCCATCATCGTCATAACCTACCAGATGAACACGGCCCACACCCGCACGGCAGGCACGAATCGAACAGGGCAGGAAACGGCGCATATCCGTGGATAACCAATCGCCCCGTTTGAGTAACTGGTCCGCCTGCTCGGTGGTCAACTCTTCGATCAGCGTGCCATCCTCTTCCAGCGCACCCGCAGTGTCGCCAATATAGATCAGCTTATCGGCGCGCAACGCCACGGCAACGGCTTCGGCCACCTCTTCCATCGCCAGGTTGAAAATCTCTCCGGACGGGCTTGGTCCCTGACAGGATTGCAGCACGATATTGCCCAGCGAGTGCTGGGCACGCATCCCCTCAACATCGACTTTACGCACGATGCCGGCATATTGCATATCCACCCCGTCGATCACCCCCATCGGACGCGCTGTCAGGAAGTTACCGCTCACGACCCGCATCGTGTTACCGGCCATGGGTGTATTGGGCAAGCCTTGCGAGAGCAGCGCTTCGATTTCCAGATACACACTACCGACAGCATGCAGCACACAATCAAGCGTATCGGCATCGGTCACACGATAGTTGCCATGAAACTGCGAAGGCAGGCCCCGGTCACGCAGCTCTTCTTCGATTTGCGGACGCGCACCATGCACCACCACCAGGCGAATACCCAGACTGGCCAGCAGATTGATATCGTAGGCAAAGGTTTTAGCCAACGGGCCGCTGATCGCCTTACCACCAACGGCGATAACAAAGGTCTTCCCCCGGAAGCTATTAATATAGGGGGCAACCGAACGGAACCAGGCAACAAAATTTGGATCAGGCACGGCAATCTCCGCCAGCAGAATTCAAGCAGGGCATATTAAACCAGATTAACGTAAATCACCGGCAATGGCCTGCGTGACAGCCAGCGCTACGGGGCCCGCCGTTTCGGTTCTGAATACGCGCGGACCAAGACGGAAACACTGGAACCCCGCTGCCTTGGCCGCCTCGATTTCCTCCGGTGCAAAGCCCCCTTCCGGCCCGATCAGAATGGTCAGGTCCGTCAAGGCCTGTTGTCGGCTCAACCATTCCGGGTAACTTTCCGTCGCATCGGGGTCGAGCATGATGCGGGTACCAATGACAGGGAAACGCAAAGCCTCCGTCAGCGACTGCACAGGCTCCAGCACCGGCAGACGATTCAGGCCACACTGTTCGGCAGCGGCCACAATGACGCCTTGCCAATGCAGGTGGCGTTTCTGGGCGCGTGCGTCATCCATGCGGTGATTACAGCGCTGGGTTTCGACCGGTACACACCGATGCACGCCAAGCTCAACCGATTTTTGCCAGGTATAGTCCATCCGTTCCGCGGCAGAAACCCCCTGCCACAAGGCAATCCGCAATGGACTGGCGCGATCATCCGGTTCAAAGGCCTGCAGAACAACCTGAACCTCACGTGGCGAATTGGCGCGCGCCCCTTTACCTTCGCGACGTGTTTTTCCGCTTTTAGCCACTGTGTCGCTACTGCTATCAGACATCTGCGGTAACAGCACACCCGCATAGGCACCGCCCTCGCCATTAAACAGTACCAGTGCATCACCGGCCTGCAGGCGCAATACACGCACGGCATGATTCGCCACCGCTTCCGGTAGCGTCACGCACTGGCCGACAACCAGTGCTTGCGGCACAAAGAATCTTGGAATCACCATGATTGCTATTATAGAGCGCATGTCCTCGCCGCTGATCTCTGATACCGCCTTCTGGGCTGCCTGCGCCCGTACACTTTGCCATGAGCTGCACCAACTGGTTCAGCAGGAGGTTCTACCGCGCTTTGAGCGGGCACACATTGTGCAGAAGGCCGATGGCTCACTCTTGAGCGATGCCGACACGGCCGTTCAGGACGCCCTCCCCGCGATCCTCTCGGCCATTTACCCGGCACCGTTACTGGGTGAAGAAATGACGGTCGAAGCACAGGCAGCGCTCTGGCAGGCATCGCGGGAAGGCCATAGCGCGCTATGGATTGCCGACCCCATTGATGGGACCACCAACTTTGTCCATGGATTGCCGTGGTTTGCCACATCCGTCGCCCTGGTGTATCAGGGACAAACCGTACTCGGCGCCACCCTGGCACCAGCGCTCAACCAGATCTGGCATGCATCGCTCGGCGGCGGCAGCTTCTGCAATGACATGACATTACAACTGCCGCCAATGCCCCGGCGTCTGAAAGATTGCGTGGTCGGCGTTGATATGACTTACCTGCCCGCTACGCTAAGACATCATATTGCCGACCTGTCCCCGGCCGGAATTGCCCATGGCGACGGCCAGAGCAATCCATGGCGTGGCTGGCGCAGCCTGGGCGCCAGCACACTTGAATGGTGCGCGCTGGCATCCGGACAAATCCAGGCCTACATCCATGGCGGGCAAATGCCCTGGGATGCCGCCGCCGGCAAGCTCATACTGGCCGAAGCCGGTGGCTTCAGTGCAACCCTGGATGACATTCTGCACCAACCCGCTGCATCACCCTCAATGCTGGCACCCACAGGCTATGCAGCGGCAGCGCCTTCGATCTGGCCTCTCTGGCAGCATTGGCTGCAACAGCACATTCAGTAATGGGCGCCCCGCTAACCGGTACAATGACACCTAATCTGTTTTCCTATAGCGAATTCCCACCATGCGTATCCCTCTGTCCCGCTTCCTGATCGAACAGCAACGCTCGCACAACAATCTGGATCCCAACCTTCGCCTGCTGATCGAAGTGGTGGCCCGTGCCTGCAAGGCGATTGCCATTGCTATTGGCAAAGGGAACCTGGGCGAAGCCATGGGCAGCGCCGGCACCGACAACGTGCAGGGTGAGGTTCAGAAGAAGCTGGACGTCATCTCCAACGAGATTCTGCTTGATGCTAACGAGTGGGGCGGCCACCTGGCGGCCATGGCCTCGGAAGAAATGGATCTGCCCTTCTGCATCCCGAACCGTTACCCGAAGGGCGAATACCTGCTGGTGTTCGATCCGCTGGATGGCTCCTCTAATATTGATGTCAACATTTCCGTCGGCACGATCTTCTCGGTGCTGAAGGCCCCGGAAGGTGCCAATCTCGAAAACGGCGAAGCGTTCCTGCAAAAGGGCTGCCAGCAAGTTGCCGCTGGTTATGCGGTCTATGGCCCGAACACGCAGCTGGTGCTGACGTTCGGCCATGGCGTGCATGTGTTTACGCTGGATCGTGAAGTCGGCACCTTCCGCCTGACCCAGGAAAACCTGACCATCCCGGCCGACACCCGCGAATTCGCCATCAACATGTCGAACCAGCGTCATTGGGAAGAGCCTGTCCAGCGCTATGTGGCCGAACTGCTGGCGGGCAAGACCGGCCCACGTGGCGAAGACTTCAATATGCGCTGGGTTGCCTCCATGGTGGCCGATGTGCACCGTATCCTGTCACGTGGCGGTCTCTTCATGTACCCGATGGACGCCAAAGTGGCCAAACAGGGTGGCAAACTGCGTCTGCTCTACGAAGCCAACCCGATGGCCATGCTGGTCGAACAGGCGGGTGGTGCAGCCACGACGGGCCGCGAGCGTATTCTTGATCTGCAACCGACCAGCCTACACCAGCGTGTACCGGTGGTCCTGGGTTCGAAGAACGAAGTTGAGCGCGTGACGTCGTATCACACTAAGTAAGCCGCGTTAAAACAACGGATTACCCGCCACCTGGCGGTAGCAGCACGCGGGGCAAGCCCGACATGATTCATAGTCTGTCGCGATTCAAAGGTTAGCCCGATTTCCGACGCTTTTCGTAGTCGATGAGGGCGCCTTTGATCGCGGCAGACCCGCGCACTAAGGGTCTCTGCAATTAGGCCGCGCCTGAACTCTCAACGGTAACTCACCAACACCAAAGGATTTTCTGTTTTTACCGGGGCAGATTAACCCCTGATCCTTTGCAGCCAAGCCCGTTTTAGCCGATAATTGCGTCTTTTGCCGGGCCTCTGTCGTGTCTTCACTGTCTGCCGCCAACGCACCCTCCCGTCCTGCCCGCCCCGCACC
>CAYLWV010000083.1:0-5858 GCA_964387485.1 uncultured Dechloromonas sp.
TCCCACCCTCTCCGCCAAACAAAAAAAGGCCTTTAAGTTTAACGACTTAAAGGCCTTTTTCATTTCCTCGGTTATAGTCATCGCATCATCTCAAAGGATGGGCGATGCATCTGTTCAAAACCCTTGCTCAATTACCACGCACCGTCTGGTTGATCGGCTTGATCAGCTTGGTCAACGACAGTGCGAGCGAGATGCTGTATCCGCTTATCCCGCTGTATCTGTCGGCCGTGTTGATGGCCGGCCCTAAGGCGCTGGGTTTGATTGAAGGCGTGGCGGAGGCGACGGCGAGTCTGTTGAAGCTATTTTCCGGTGTGTTGATGGATCGTACACGCCGGGCAAAGCCCTGGATTGTGGTGGGCTACGGCCTGGTCGGGCTGGGTCGGCCATTGATTGCCTTTGTGAGCAGCTGGCCCTGGCTGATGCTGATCCGCTTTAGTGATCGCGTGGGTAAAGGGCTGCGCACGTCACCGCGAGATGCCATGCTGGCTGCGGCAGCCGGCCCGCATCATCGGGGTTTGGCATTTGGTTTACATCGGGCCATGGATAACGCCGGTGCCGTGGTTGGCCCGCTGGTGGCCTGGGCGCTTCTGGCCTCAGCGGTACCTCTGCAGGACATCTTTTTGTGGTCGGCCGTGCCGGCGACCATTTGTGTGGTGCTGGCGCTCTTTCTGAAAGACCCGCCCGGTGAACATTTTGCCGAGCTGCCGCGCTTCAATTGGCGGGAACACCGGATCAGCCCGGCGATGAAGCGCTACCTAGTGGTGGTGGGCATCTTTTCTCTGGGAAATGCCTCCAATATGTTTTTGCTCCTGCGCGCAGGCGAGTTGGGCGTGGCGACCCAGGATATTCCTCTGTTATGGGCGGCGGTGTCGGCGGTCCCCACTATATTCTCGACACCCTTGGCCGCGTGGTCGGACCGGATCGGTCGCGTCCGCTTGTTGCTGGCCGGGTATACCGCTTATGGCACGGTGTATCTGATTCTGGCCTACCTGGGCCACGGCAGCCTGTGGCTGTTTGGTTTGTACGCCCTGTATGGCCTGTTTCTGGCGGCGACCGAAGGGGTGGAAAAAGCGCTGGTCGCAGATCTGGCACCCAAAGAGCGGCAGGGCACCGCCTTTGGTTGGTTCAACATGATTACCGGGTTCTGTTTGCTACCGGCGTCCATCATCTTCGGTTGGCTGTATCAGGACATCTCGGCTGAAGTTGCCTTTGTCTTTTCTGGCGTGTGCGGCTTTCTATCCGCAGCGCTGATGCTTTTCTGGTGGCGCAGTTTTAACGTAAGCCCGATGCCACACTGATGGCGGTTTTGACCCATTGGCTGGCCAGTACCTGAAACTTTTCCGGGGAATCCACTTCCAAACGGAATTGTTCGCTGGAGACGAGGTAAACGCCTTCACCCAGCAGTTTGCCGGAAACACTGTCGAGCAACTTGGCTTCCACCATGAGTTGCGGTTTGCTGCCACCAATCGTGGTGCCTTGCCCGGTAGCCTTGAGTACTGTGCTGATCGGTACCAGACGACGTGGCCGGAAGACATCACCCTCGACCACGACACCGGTCACGGCCGTGCTCAGACGCGCCACACGCTGGCCCGGTTTGTAGCTGATGCCAAACTGTTTACGCACCATCTGGCGCATGGAGATATCCATCCCGTTGCGGACTTTGTAGATGGTTTCTTCGGTAATGCCTTTTTTGCCCAGATCTTTTTCGGCGGACTGGTACAGCACAATCGGATCCACCATGACGGCGCGATAGTCACTGCGTTTGTAGTCCGGGCTCAGATAACGATAGATCTTGACACCGGGTTGGATGGATACGAGCTTGAGCCGGTCGTAATCCGAGGCGTTGATATATTCGTTGGGGTCGGATTGCGTTTGAACACCGGCACAGGCCACCAGGAATGCCGCTGCCAGGGCAGGGCAGAGCGCGGCGAGGCGTTTGAGGGTGCGTTGGCAACGAAGATGTAGAAGCATGGTGGCAATCAGGGTTACAAGCAGGGCGGCCTTGCAGAAATGGCTGAGTCTGCAGGATCGCGGCGTCAATGAGATAATGTCAGCATTATAAATGGTTGAGATCAATGCTCATGGCGCGTCATTTTCTGGTTACAGGTGCAGCAGGTTTTATTGGCATGCACACGGCATTACGTCTGCTGGAGCGTGGCGATACCGTGGTGGGTCTGGATAACCTGAACGACTACTATGATCCGGCCCTCAAGCTGGGCCGTCTGGATGTGTTGGCCAAGCATCCGGGCTTTCGTTTTGTGAAAGGCGATCTGGCGGATCGTGAGCTGATGGCGGATCTGTTTGCCAAAGAGCAGTTTGCCGGTGTGGTCCACCTGGCGGCCCAGGCCGGTGTCCGTTATTCGGTGACTAATCCGCATACCTATGCCGACTGTAATCTGACAGGCTTTCTCAATGTGCTGGAAGGCTGCCGTCAGAATAAGGTAGGTCATCTGGTCTATGCCTCCAGCTCCAGCGTTTACGGCGGCAATGAGAAAATGCCGTTCTCTGAAGCGGATAGCGTCGATCATCCGGTCAGCCTCTATGCCGCCACCAAGCGGGCCAATGAACTCATGGCCCACAGCTACAGCCATCTGTACAACTTGCCGGTCACCGGTCTCCGTTTCTTTACGGTGTATGGCCCGTGGGGGCGCCCGGATCAGTCGTTATTCCTGTTTGTCAGCGCCATGCTGGCCGGCCAAGCCATTAAGGTCTTTAACGAAGGCAAGATGCGCCGCGACTTTACCTACATCGATGACATTGTCGAAGGGGTCATTCGTGTGCTCGATAAGCCGGCGACGCCGGATGCCGCGTTCGATCCGCAGCACCCGCTACCGCATACCGGACGGGCACCGTATCGCATCTTCAATATTGGTAATAGCGACCCCGTACCGTTGATGGACTTTATTGAAGCCATCGAAGCCTCACTGGGTATGACCGCCGAGAAAAACTTCCTGCCGCTGCAGGCCGGCGATGTCACCGAGACCTTTGCCGATACGCAGGCGCTGGATACCTGGGTCGGCTTCAAACCTGCGACCAGCGTCCGTCAGGGCGTGGGGCAGTTTGTTGACTGGTATCGCAATTATTACCGGGTGTGATTCACCGGATTGTCATCAAGTGGACACTAAGATACAGACATGATCAGCGCAAACTGCTGATTTAATCTGGATGGATTTCACATCATGAATTCGACGCTCCCCGTGTTGCTCTGCCTGAATGCCGGTTCTTCCAGCGTCAAGTTTTCTGTCTATGAGGTATCTGGCACGGCGGGGCAAGATGACCTGGTGCTCCTGTTCGGTGGTCAAATCGAAGGGCTGCTCACGCAACCACACTTCAAGGTGTGTGATGCACAGGGCGGCGTGCTGAATGAGCGCCAGTGGGATGCGCCGAAGCGCCGGGCTGAGGCGGTAGAAATTATTCTGGACTATGTGCGTTCGGCGACGACAGGTTACCACCTGGCTGCGGTGGGGCATCGGGTGGTGCTGGGCGGCGTTGAATACCCGCATGCCGTGGTGGTTGATGATGCCGTATTGTCGGTGCTTGATCACTATGCCGTGATTGTCCCCAGTCATCAGCCGGCCGAAATCGAGGCCATCCGCTTGTTGCAGGCGTCGCATCCGGATCTGCTGCAGGTCGCGTGTTTTGACTCGGCCTTTCACCGGACGAAATCGGAAGTCGCTGATCTATACGCGCTGCCATTAAGCTACCGTGACAAAGGCATCCGGCGCTGGGGCTTTCATGGTTTGTCCTACGATTACATCAGCAGCGAATTGCCGGCGCTGGACCCGCGACTGGCCACGGGCAAAACCGTGGTCATGCATCTGGGCAGTGGGGCCAGTCTGTGCGGCTTGCAGGGTGGGCGTAGTGCCTATACCTCGATGGGTTTTTCGCCCCTGGATGGGCTCATGATGGGTACCCGCTGTGGTTCACTGGACCCGATGATTCCGTTGTATCTGATACAGCAGTATCAGATGTCAGCGGCAGCGGTGGAAAAGCTGCTGATTAAGGATGCCGGTTTGCTCGGTGTTTCCGGCCTCTCGAATGACATGCGTGACCTGGAACAGAGTACGGAGGCCAATGCCAAACTGGCCATCGATCTGTTCGTGGAAATGCTGGCCCGTGAAACCGGGGCCGCCATGGCGTCGATCCGCGGTCTGGATGGCATCGTCTTTACGGCCGGTATTGGCGAACACTCGCCCTTGATCCGGTCACGGGTCTGTGAGGCGTTAGCCTGGGCAGGGGTGACACTTGATCCGGTCAGTAATGCATCCGCGGTTACAGGCGCGCGCCGGATCTCCACCGATGAGAGCCGTGTAGCGGTGTGGATCATCCCGACGAATGAAGAGCTCGTCATCGCGCGCGACACCTGGCGGCTGGCGAAATCCTGAGGTCTTAAGCTGACGTGTCAGCGTATCCGTGTTCACAGAAGTCGCTGCATTTTGTTGAGACGCTTGTATCTTTCTGGAAAGATAGTTAACATGCGGTCATGTTCAATGATGATAAATACCAATGGTCGGTACAGCATGATCCGCTGGTTGTACCGCTATTTCTGAACCTGGAGCGTGCCCGGAAGATGGCGCATGACCAAGCCCGTAAGGTTTGGGATCGCCATGGGCTCACGCCATCGGAGTTCGACGTCTTGGCCGTTTTACGCAACGTCGAAGCGCCGCATGAGCTGACGCCCGGCCAGATCCAGGATCGGGTGCTGCTCACTTCCGGCGGCTTGACCAAGGTGATTCATCTGCTGGAAGAGAAGGGCTTTGTCGAACGTTTTGTGGCGCGCGACGATAACCGCGTCAAACCTGTACGACTGACTACGTCGGGTGTCACCTGTATTGCCCAAGCCATGCAGGAGCTCTCTGATATGTCTGGCACCTGGATCCGGTCACTGATGTCTGAGAAGGATATCCAGGCAACAACCCGCATGTTGCGCAAGATTGCCGAACAATGAAGCAGAGACGTCTACCCCCACTTTATTTGTCGCTATTGCTTATAGGCATGATCAGCGGCTGTGCACCCATGCCCGAACTCGGGCCATTGGCCGACGCCCGCGCACCGGAAAGCCTGGTGAGCACACAAAGTTTGAAAGCGCCGGAAGCTGCCTGGCCGGATGACCGCTGGTGGGAAAAGTACAACGACCCGCAACTCAATCAGTTGATTGCTGAAGGTCTGGCCGATGCCCCCGATCTAAAAGCCGCGCAGGCGCGCTTGCGCCGTTCGGAAGCGCAGTCGCAATCGGTCGGCTCCGTGCTTTATCCGCAGCTCAGTGCCAATGGCACCGTCTTTGGTCAGGAAGTCAGTACCAATTACATTGTGCCCTCGCCTTATACCCCGCAGGGCTGGTATTCCTACGGGCAGGCGACGCTTAATTTCAACTGGGAAATTGATTTCTGGGGCAAGAATCGTGCGGCACTGGCAGCCGCTGTTTCGGAGAGCCAGGCGCGGCGTGCGGATGTGGCACAGGCGCGTTTGATACTGACGACGGCGATTGCGCGGAGTTATGCCGATCTGGCCCGCTTCATGGCGGATCGGGCGACGGCCGAAAAAGCATTAGAGATTCGCA
Organism: uncultured Dechloromonas sp.; assembly: GCA_964387485.1. GTDB lineage: Bacteria > Pseudomonadota > Gammaproteobacteria > Burkholderiales > Rhodocyclaceae > Fluviibacter. The sequence continues at coordinate 5,561 of CAYLWV010000083.1, forward strand.
CCAAGACCTGGGCGCTCTTTGCCGAGCGGCAGAAGCAGGGGCTGGAAAACACCGGTGCCGTGAGTCAGGCTGAAGGTAAAAAGCATCTGGCAGAAAATGATCTGGTGCAAATTGATGTGCGCATTGCCGAAACGCGCAATCGTCTGGCGGCGCTGGTGGGTGCTGGCCCGGACCGTGGGCTGCAGATCATGTCCCCGAAAACACTGATGGCCACGACTTATGCGCTGCCAGCGGATATCGGCATTAACTTGGTTGGCCGACGGCCGGATATCGTGGCGACGCGTTGGCAGGCCGAAGC
>CAYLWV010000084.1:0-5854 GCA_964387485.1 uncultured Dechloromonas sp.
AGGCGGTACAGAAATCACAACCATCCTTGCGGATCATGGTGGTGTTGCCGCACTCACTGCACAGTTTGCCCTGAACCGGCTTGATGGCGCCTTCTTCGGTCGGTGCCTGCAGAATGCCCATCTGCTTGATGGGGAAGCCATTCTCGTCGAGGATGCCGAGCATGGCGTAGCGATGCAGGATCAGGTGCGCCAGGTAAGCAATGGTCGACGGGTAGGTCTGCTGCTTGCGCGAGCCCGGCACGAAGGCGAGCATGTCGCCGAGCGGTTCCGGGTAGTCGAGCAGCTTGCGCAGCTTCATGCCGATCCAGGCCGGATCGATCACGCGCATGTCGGTGGACAGCAGTTTCGACAGACCATCCAAGGCGCGCGGGTAGTTGCCCGACAGCCACATCGAGTACGGGCGGCTGACGCCGTCCGGCAGGGTGATTTCCTTAAGGCCTAGCACGAAGTCTTCACCGGTGTTCGGGTTGAAGATGTCTACGGTCCACGACAGGGTGCCGTCGGTACCGGTCTTCGGTTCCTTGGCGCTCATCAGGGCATCGTACACCGGGGTCGGCAGTTCCTGCTTGAACCAGCCCAGTTGCTCGACACGGAAGCGCACCAGTTGGGCGAAAGCCGAAACCGACGACGACATGAGCTGGCGCTCGCCGTTGGGCGGGAAGGCCATGTCGAAGGATTCGCCGGCCGACGGGGTGTTCGACAGCGAGTCCAGTTTGAGCTTCAACCAGGCCGGGTCGTTAGCGCGCATGTCCATCGACAGGGTCTTGGCGACGGCGCCCAGGCCGCGCGGTTGATCCGGGCCGTTGACCCAGACTTCAAACGGCCAGTTTTTGGCTTCCTGTTCAACGTGGCCGACAAACAGGGCAAACTTGCCGAACGGGCCGTCGATCATGTAGGTCCAGGCCAGGTTGCCTTCCGGTAGGTTCGGGCGGTTCGGCCAGCGCAGCGAGGAGAGCACCGGGGCCGGTAGGTCCTTGATGTGCAGACGACGGTTGGCGTCGCCGGTCACAAAGTCCTGCGGCTGCTTCTTCTCTTCTTCCTGTTTCGGGGTGTCAACCGACAGCACCGAGCCGAGCACGCTGTTCGGACGGTAGGTGGCCAGACCCTTCAGGCCTGCCTTCCAGGCCTGCATATACAGATCCTGGAAATCTTCGTACGGGTAGTCAGCCGGCACGTTGACGGTCTTCGAGATCGAGGTGTCGATGTACGGCGCAACGGCGGCAACCATGTCTTTGTGAGCCTTGGCCGAGAGTTCCAGCGCGGTCACAAAGTAATCCGGCAGGTTGTTCACATCACCGCCCAGGTGGCGGTAGAGACGCCAGGCGTGGTCTTCGACGGCGTACTCTTTGATCGTGCCATCAGCCATGCGCTTCTTACGGGTGTAGGTCCACGAGAAGGCCGGTTCGATACCATTCGAGGCGTTATCGGCAAAGGCCAGCGAGATGGTGCCGGTGGGGGCGATCGAGAGCAGGTGCGAGTTGCGCAGGCCGTGCTTGCGGATCTCGGCCTTGACGTCGTTCGACAGACGCGAGGCAAAGTTACCGCCCGACAGATACAGTTCGGCGTTAAACAGGGGGAAAGCGCCACGCTCTTTGGCCAGATCGACCGAGGTCAGATAGGCGGTGTCGCGCATGAACTCGGAGATCTTCGAGGCCATGGCCAGCGCTTCCTTCGAGTCGTAACGCAGCTTGAGCATGTACAGCGCATCACCCAGGCCCGTGAAGCCGAGACCAACGCGACGCTTGTTCATGGCTTCCTGGTGCTGGTTCGGCAGCGGCCAGTGGGTGGCATCCAGCACGTTGTCGAGCATGCGGGTCGAGACTTTGACCACTTCGCCAAAGGCGGCGAAATCGAACTCGGCCTTGGCGCCGAAGGGGTCGATGACGAAGTGGGTGAGGTCGATTGAACCCAGGCAGCAACAGCCGTAAGGCGGCAGCGGTTGTTCAGCGCACGGGTTGGTGGCTTCGATCAGTTCGCAGTAGTTGAGGTTGTTGTCCTTGTTCATGCGATCCAGGAACAGGATGCCCGGCTCGGCGTGGTCGTAGGTGGACTGCATGACCTGATCCCACAGATCACGGGCGCGCACCTTGCGGTAGACCCACAGGCCGTCTTCACGCTTGTAGGCGCCTTCGGCGATGATTTCTTCGTTCGGTTCGGCAACGTGCACGAGTTCGACGAAGTCATCGACTTCCACCGCCTTCATGAACGGATCGGTGACGCCGATCGAGATGTTGAAGTTGGTCAGATCGCCTTTGTCCTTGGCGTGGATGAACAGCTCGATATCCGGATGGTCGCAACGCATGACACCCATCTGGGCGCCACGGCGGGCACCGGCCGATTCCACGGTTTCGCACGAGCGGTCGAACACACGCATGTACGACACCGGGCCCGAAGCACGCGAGTGGGTACCCTTGACGCGGGCGCCTTGCGGACGGATCGACGAGAAGTCGTAACCGACACCGCCACCGCGACGCATGGTTTCGGCGGCTTCGGCCAGGGCCGTGTAGATGCCCGGACGACCGTTGACGGTTTCAACGACCGAGTCACCCACCGGCTGCACAAAGCAGTTGATCAGTGTGGCCTGCAGGTCGGTACCGGCGGCCGAGTTGATGCGGCCAGCCGGCACAAAGCCGTTTTCCTGGGCCCACAGGAATTTGCTTTCCCACTTGGCGCGGTGCTTTTCATCTTCAACCTTGGCCAGGGCGCGGGCAACACGGGCGCGTACTTCGGCGATCGATTGTTCGTTACCTTTGGCGTACTTTTCAATCAGAACCTCGGTGCAGATCTCCTGCGGGGGCAGGGTGGCACGTGCGCTGGCGGCGGTCTGCGGGGCGTTTGTCTCGGTAGTCATTATGTTATCCGTGGTGAAATGGATGGCGGGCAATTGAGAGAAAATTCGAATGACTGAAATTTACTACATCTAGTGTTCAACTTCAAACTTTTCTCTAGATATAGTGTTTGCGGGCAAACTCTGCTGTATCAAGGGCTTGCGCCGGGCGGCCCTTGGAAGCCCTTGATTTGTCTGCCTGAAAATTTTTTTCGGCATTGAAACAATGATTGTTGGCGGGTTTTTTAGCCGGACCCTCCCGGCGGGTGCGTCGTTAATATGTTTGTTGCATAGCAGCATTGGCGAGAGCTTGCCAGGCAGGGATGGCAGGGTCTGCGTGCTAGAATCTGCCCTATATTTCGTCTGTTTTTTTGTTGGTTGTTCGTTCACTCAAGTGCTCAAATCCTATGTCCGGAAATACGATCGGTACCCTGTTCACAGTCACGTCCTTCGGTGAATCCCATGGCCCGGCCATTGGTTGCGTGGTCGACGGTTGTCCTCCGGGGTTGGCGATCAGCGCCGCCGATATCCAGCTGGAGTTGGATCGTCGCAAACCGGGTACGTCGCGCCACGTAACGCAGCGCCGTGAGCCGGATGAAGTGGAAATTCTCTCGGGCGTCTTTGAAGGTAAGACGACGGGCGCCCCGATGGGCCTGCTGATTCGCAACCAGGACCAGCGCAGCAAGGATTACGGCAATATTGCCGAGCAGTTCCGCCCGGGGCATGCCGATTACACCTACTGGCAGAAATACGGCACACGCGATTACCGCGGTGGCGGCCGTTCGTCGGCCCGTGAAACGGCGGTGCGTGTGGCGGCGGGTGCCATTGCCCGTAAGTGGCTGTTTGAGCGTTATGGCATCACGATTCGCGGTTGGATGGATCAGTTGGGCCCGATCACTATTCCTTTTGTGTCGGCCGACGAGATTGATCAGAACCCGTTCTTTGCCCCGAACAACGGCATCGTGCCGGAACTCGAGGCCTATATGGATGCGCTGCGTAAAGATGGCGATTCGGTGGGCGGTGGCATTACCGTGATGGCGCAGGGTGTGCCGGCCGGTTGGGGCGAGCCGGTCTACGACCGTTTCGACGCCGATCTGGCGCATGCGCTGATGGGCATCAATGCCGTGAAGGGTGTGGAAGTTGGTGCCGGGTTTGCCTCGATCGCCCAGCGCGGTACCGAGCATGGTGATGAAATCACCCCCCAGGGTTTTTTGAGCAATAACGCCGGTGGCGTGCTGGGTGGCATTACGACGGGGCAGGATATTGTGGCCCGCATGGCCATCAAGCCGACCTCGAGCATTCGTACACCCCGTCGCAGTATCAACATTCGTAACGAAGACGTGATGGTGGAAACCTTCGGCCGTCATGACCCGTGTGTGGCGATTCGTGCCACGCCGATTGCCGAGTCGATGATGGCGATTGTGCTGATGGATCATGCCTTGCGGCATCGTGCCCAGTGTGGCGATGTGGATTCGGGTCTGCCGCAGGTGCCTGCCTGGGCGCCCGGTAGCAACGCAGGCGTTTAATGCCCAACGGGGCAAGCGGGCCGCTGCCGTACTGGCGGCTTTCGCTCTACTATTTTTTCTACTTCGCGTTTATCGGCGTTTTTTCGCCGTATTTCACGCTCTATCTGCAGGGTCTGAACCTGAGCGCGGCAGATATTGCGCTGCTCATGTCACAGATGCAGCTGATGCGACTGCTGGCGCCCACGTTCTGGGGCTGGCTGGCCGATAAACGGGGGCGTCGCGTCGATATCATCCGGCTGTCAGCCCTGTGTGCCTGTGTCGGTTTTACGGGCTTCTTTCTGACGGATGATTTTATGCATCTGTTCATCCCCATGACGCTGATGGCCTTTTTCTGGAGCGCCTCGCTGCCGCTGGTGGAAAGCCTGACCTTTGCCCATCTGAAAGAGGAGCCGCAACGCTATAGCCAGATCCGGGTCTGGGGATCGGTGGGTTTTATTGTGGCGGTGCTGCTGGGCGGCGCCTTGCTGGATGATCTGCCCATTTCGGACGTGCCCATGATGGTCTTTGTGGTGCTGGCCGGGATTCTGGTCATGGCGTTCAAATTGCCGGAAGGCCTGCCTATTCCGCGGTCGGGCGCGGCCGAGGCGGCGGACCAGGCATTAGCCTCGCTGGGATCAGTGGTGCGCGAACGCCAGGTCTGGATGCTGCTGCTGGCCTGTTTTCTCATGTCGTCGGCACACGGCGTGTATTACGTGTTCTATTCCATTCATCTGGATGCGCTGGGCTACAGCAAGGGCATGATCGGTCTGCTCTGGTCACTGGGGGTGCTCGTTGAAATCGGCTTGTTCATGGTGATGGCACCACTGATGCAGCGCTACAGCCTGCGCGCCTTACTGCTGAGTACCTATGCCGTGGCGGTGGTGCGTTTTCTCATGATTGGCTGGTGCGGGGAGTCCTTGTTGCTGCTGCTGATGGCCCAGGCCATGCACGGGCTGACCTTCGGCGTCCATCATGCGGCCGCTATTGCGGCGGTGAACCAGTGGTTTCCGCGCCATATTCATGCCCGCGGCCAGGCGCTCTATTCCAGTCTGTCATTCGGCGGGGGCGGGCTGTTTGGTGGTCTGATCAGCGGTCTGGTCTGGGAGCCGCTGGGCGCTGGCTGGGCATTTACGCTCGGTTCGTTGTTTGCCCTGGCGGGTTGGTACTGTATTGCCAAAGGGATGTCTATAAAGACGGAAGCCCCAAACAGCGCGCCCCTTGTGCGATAATTTCCGGCTGATCGTCGTGCGCAGCACGGCTATGCTTTTACGGAATCCGCCATGGCAAAAACACTCTACGATAAATTGTGGGAAAACCACGTCGTCCGTCAGGAAGAAGACGGTACGGCGCTGATTTATATTGATCGTCATCTGGTGCACGAAGTGACCAGTCCGCAGGCCTTTGAAGGTCTGCGACTGGCTGATCGCAAAGCCTGGCGCATCGAATCCGTGGTGGCCACGGTGGACCACAACACGCCGACGGATGGTTGGGAAAAAGCCGAAGGTACGGCCTGTATCGACGA
>CAYLWV010000085.1:0-5700 GCA_964387485.1 uncultured Dechloromonas sp.
AATCCCTGATCCGGATCGGTATCGCGGCAGATCATGAATGGAAGCGCCTGGAGCTCGCGCTGAATAGCTGGTCCACCGGCACATAAACTCATCACCCTTCAGAGAACACTATGACCCAAGAACAAGACAACGGCCGCAACGAACGGCATCAACAGCGCATGGTGCGAAAAAAAGATGTTGTTGACGAAAAAATCGCTGCAGCCCAGGCAGAAAAAGGCCTGTTGCTCATTCACACCGGCAATGGCAAAGGCAAGTCTTCTTCGGCATTCGGCGTACTGGCGCGTGCGATTGGCCATGGGTTGAAATGTGCCGTGATCCAGTTTGTTAAAAGCCGATCCGATTCGGGTGAAGAAGCCTTCTTTCGGCAGTTCCCCGAACAGGTGTCATGGCAGGTCAAGGGCGAAGGCTTTACCTGGGAAACCCAGGATCGGGAGCGCGATAAGCGCGCTGCCGAAGCCGCTTGGGCGGAAGCCTGCAAACAGCTCTCCGATCCGGCGATTAATCTGGTGATCCTTGATGAGTTTACCTACGCCTTCAAATTTGGCTGGCTGGAACTGGATCCCGTCATTGAAGTATTGCAGAAGCGCCCACCCATGCAGCATGTCATTATCACTGGCCGTGCTGCACCGCCTGCGCTGATCGAGATTGCCGACACGGTCACCGAAATGGGCATGGTCAAACATGCCTTCCAGCAGGGCATTAAAGCCATGCCGGGCGTTGAGTTCTAGAGGTCGTGATGACAACGGTGCAATGCCCTGCGCTTTTAATTGCCGCACCAGCTTCCGGTCAGGGCAAGACCATGATCACGGCTGCTTTGGCCCGTCTTCACCGTCGGCAAGGCCGCCGTGTCAAGGTCTTCAAGTGCGGTCCCGATTTTCTGGACCCGCAGATTCACGCCATTGCCAGTGACGCACCTTGTGAAAACCTGGATTTCCGGATGGGCGGTGAAGCCGATGTCGCCTGGCGATTGGCCCGTGCGGCACAGGAGAATGATGTCATTCTGATCGAAGGCGTGATGGGATTGTTTGATGGTGATCCCTCTGCCGCGGATTTGGCCCGCCGTTACAATCTGCCGATTCTCGTCGTGATCGATGGCAGTGCCATGGCCGCCTCTTTTGGCGCCATTGCCTTAGGCATGAAAACCTATCAACCCGATACCCGGGTCGTTGGTGCATTGGCGAACTGCGTGGGTTCGGCCTATCACGCACAGCTGTTGGAAAAAAGTCTGCCTGAAGGGATTGCCTGGTTTGGCGCCGTCCCCCGTAATAACGAATCGGCTTTGCCCGAGCGACACCTCGGATTGTTACCGGCCGCAGAAATTGCTGATCTGGCGCAACGCATTGATCGACTGGCTGACCGGATTGCCGAAACAGCTGCAGCTGAATTGCCGCCGGTGGCGACGTTTCCTGATGTTGCGGCCCCGGTCTTCGCCCCCGTCTTACAGGGCAAAACCATTGCCATCGCGCGCGATGCCGCATTCTGTTTTGCCTATCCCGCCAATCTGGAATGTCTGCGGGCGCTGGGTGCGACGCTGTCTTTTTTCTCGCCGCTGCAGGATGCCGAGCTCCCCGTGTGTGATGCCGTCTGGTTACCAGGCGGCTACCCGGAGTTACATCCGGAGGCCTTGGCTGTAAACGTTTCGATGATTGCCAGCCTCAAGGCGCATATTGATGCTGGCAAGCCGGCATTGGCCGAATGCGGCGGCATGATTGCTTTGGCTGAACGCCTTGTTGATACCGACGGCATAGCACACTCGCTGATGGGTATTTTGCCGGGTGTCGTCCAGATGCAGAAAAAGCTGGCCGCTCTGGGCATGCAATCGCTGTCGTGGTCGAGCGGCAAACTAGGTGGTCATACGTTTCACTATTCCACCTTTGATTGTCCGTTGACACCGATCACCCATACACAGGATGCGCACCAGCGGCAAAGTGAAGCGGTGTATCAGGTCAACAGGCTCACGGCGACGTACTTTCATGCTTACTTTCCCAGCGCGCCAGAGACCGTGGCGGCGCTGCTGAGCTGATGAGTAATTTCAGCCTGCCTGTACTGACACTCATGGTGTTGGTGGCCTGTGCGCTGGATCGCCTGTTGGGTGAACCGACCCGTTTTCATCCATTGGTGGGTTTCGGCCATCTCGCAGCACGCTGTGAAAAGCGCTTTAACCAACCTGATCTATCACCGCATCCTGCCCGTTGGCGCGGACTGCTCTGCTGGAGCGCTCTCGTGTTGCTACCTACGCTGGCGATTGGCATGACACTACCGCTGCTCCATGGCTTGACCGAGATTGTGCTCAGCATTGTTATTTTGTATCTGACGATTGGCGGCCGTTCTTTGCAGGAGCATGCCGCTCGTGTGCAAGCCGATCTGGAATCGGGAGATCTCGCGGCCGGACGCATGCATGTGAGCTGGCTGGTGTCGCGAGATACCTCAAGCCTTGATCACAGTGGGGTCAGCAAAGCCTGTATCGAATCAGTCCTTGAAAATGGCAACGATGCATTATTCGCGCCGATCTTCTGGTTCTGCCTGCTCGGGCCTGCCGGCGCACTGATGTATCGCCTGGCCAACACGCTCGACGCTATGTGGGGTTACCGTACACCCCGATTCCTGAATTTCGGTCGTGCCGCTGCCCGGCTCGATGACTTACTGAACTATGTGCCGGCAAGATTGACGGCGCTGGCGTATGCCCTTGCCGGTCAGACCCGTTCAGCATGGCAATGCTGGCAAGCTCAGGCGCCTCAGTGGGATAGCCCCAATGCCGGACCGGTCATGGCTGCTGGCGCAGGCGCGCTTGAGGTTCTGCTCGGTGGTGCCGCAGACTATCATGGTGCGACGGAACACCGCCCGCTACTGGGCTGCGGCAACGCTCCTGAGAGCGCTGATATTGGGCGGGCTCAACAGTTACAACGCAAAGCACTGGGGCTCTGGTTGGTCGCACTCGCGCTGGCTGCACTCCCTTTTCTAATCTTCTAGAATGGATGCCATGGATACACCTCATATGCGTTGCCGCAGTGCTTTAATTGTTGCGCTGATCGGGTTTTCTGGCTTACTTATGGCCGCACCGGTAAGCGTGAAAGATGATCTGGGTAACACGGTGACGTTGCCGGCGCCGGCCAGTCGCATCGTGACGCTATCACCATCGGTCGTTGAGCTGACTTATGCCGCCGGCGCTGGTGACAAAATCGTTGCCACGGTGGAATATAGTGACTTCCCGGCTTCGGCGCTGAAAATTCCGCGAGTGGGCGGACATTCCAAAATTAATCTGGAAGCTGTGGTTGCAGCGAAACCAGATCTGGTCATTGCCTGGGAGTCCGGTAACTCACCCACGGCGCTGGAGAAGCTGCGCCAGATGGGGACACCGATCTTCATGTCACAGCCGCACAAGATGACGGACATACCCGGTGAAATCGAACGTATCGGTGTCTTGACCGGCACAGAAGCCATCGCTAAAAAATCCGCAGTGGATTTTCGTCAACGGTATCAGGCATTGGCCAGCAAATACAGCAAACGATCTCCGGTAACCGTGTTTTATCAGGTCTGGCAAAATCCGCTCATCACGATTGGCGGGCAACAGATCATGTCGGACGCGATCACTCTGTGTCGTGGCGAGAATATCTTTGGCGCACTCAAGCCGCTGGCGCCGCGTGTGAGCTTCGAGGCGGTTATTGCTGCCAATCCCGAGGCGATTGTTACTTCAGGCATGGCCGACCAGAATCCGGAAATGCTGGATGCCTGGAAAAAGTGGCCCAGTCTGACAGCAACCCAGCGCAACAATTTTTTCTTTGTGCAGTCCGATCTCATGAACCGCAGCGGCCCCCGTATTCTTGAAGGCACGAAAATCCTCTGTGAAGCGCTGCAAACGGCTCGCGATCATCGACCCAAGCGCGAGGCAAAACCTTGATCATGCCCAGGCTGCGTCGGGAATTGATCGCCTTTCTTGGCGCCATTCGATTCTTTACACGTATCCCGGTGTCAGATCGGGTGCCGCATTCTACGGCAGGCCTGAATGATTCGGCCCGCTATTTTCCGGCGGTAGGCATTCTGGTTGGGTTGATGAGTGCACTGGCGTTCGGTGTTGCCTGCTGGCTTTTTCCATCGTCCGTGGCTGTCCTGTTAGCCATGCTGACCAGCATCTATCTGACAGGCGCGTTTCATGAAGACGGTCTATCCGACATGACCGACGGCCTGGGTGGCGGCTGGGAAAAGATGCGTATCCTCGAGATCATGAAAGATTCGCGGGTCGGTAGTTACGGCGTCGTTGCCATCACGATGGTGCTGCTCGGCAAATATGTGCTGCTCACTGCTTTTGATCCCATGTGGGTGCCGCTGCTGCTGATTACCGGGCATGCATTCTCCCGATATTGCTCGGTGCTGATTATGGCGGGGATGAATTATGTGCGCGAAGATGCACTGAGCAAATCCAAGCCATTGGCCACACGGCTTTCACGCAACGCATTACTGGTCGCTTCACTATTCGGTATTGCGCCCATGTTGCTCTTGCCTGGTCTGGCGGCGCTGTGCGGCATACTGGCCGGTCTGCTGGTCACAGCCTGGTTAGGCCGGAAGCTACAGAAATGGCTGGGTGGTTATACGGGAGATTGTCTGGGTGCCGCCCAGCAACTGAGCGAGCTTGCCTTCTATCTGGGAGCGCTGGCAGTGTTAGCGCCATAATTCCTCCCCGAATTTGTGTCCGGCCCGTATTAGCTTTAGGCCGGCACGAACCAGCGCTGCATCTCGCCCCGCGTATCGGCACAATCAATCTGTACCAGCGGGTAACCATAAAGGCGAGAGAGGTTTTCTGCAGTCAGCACACGCGTCGCCGAGCCATACTGCCATTCACCTTCACCATAGAGCAGGAGTGCCGAGTCACAGTAACGATGGGCCAGACCAGGCTCGTGTAGCACCATCATGCAACTGATTCGTTCGCTGCGGGATCGTTGCCGCATGAGATTCAGCACCTCGATCTGATGATTTAGATCCAGGTGCGCTAACGGTTCATCCATGAAATAAAGCGTCGGGTTCTGCGTCAGAATCGTAGCGACTGCGACACGTTGCCGCTCGCCACCAGACAGCGTGAGCACATCGCGATCCGCAAAATCCTCTAGGCCGACAGCAGCCAGCGAGGCCATCGCTAATGCGTGGTCCTTGGTGGACTCCCAGGCCCAGCGGTTCAAATGTGGGTGCCGTCCCGAAATGACGGTTTCCAACACCGTGGCACTGAATTGATCCTGTTGTTTCTGGGCTAGCCAGCCCCGCCAACAGGCGGCCGCACGATCTCCCCAATCGGCATAGCTTTTACCGCCAAGCAGGATGTCGCCCTGTAGTTCACCGCGAGGCAAGCCTGCCAGGCAGGATAACAGTGTGGATTTGCCAACACCGTTGCGCCCGAGAATGGCCATCATCTCGCCGGGATAGGTCTCGAATGACAGATCCTGGCAGACGTGAGTGTCGCCAACGCGCAAACCCACCGAGGCAACCTGCAACAGCGCCTTGAGTGCATCAACGGATTGATGGGTCGTCATTGGTAGCGTGTCCGGTTAAGCAGATACAAAAACACGGGAACACCAATCAGCGCCGTCACGACACCCACCGGCAACTGCTGCGGCGCAATGAGTAAACGCGCCAGCGTATCGGCCAGTACCAGAAAGATGCCACCTGCCAGCATGGACGTTGGGAGCAGGATACGTTGATCATTGCCGACAA
>CAYLWV010000086.1:0-5595 GCA_964387485.1 uncultured Dechloromonas sp.
GCGCTGTCATCCCGCACGCGAAGCCGGATGAATGCATACAGAGCCGCTTGATAATGACGAAAAACAACTTCTACGGCTTTATTGTCACCCAGGGCAATTAGGTTCAGCAGTTTTGTAAGTTCTTCTTGTGGCAGGTTTTTCATGCTGAACGGTGAGGCGTCTTAGGATGCAGGAATTTATCACGAAATCTTTCGATCCTTTGGTCAATAAAACGTATCTGCAGCTTGCCTGGCAGTTGGGTATGATGAACGAATGTGAATGAAAGAGGTGATGTGATGACAACAGTAAAAGCCTACGGCGCACAAACTGCCGCTAGTCCCTTGATGCCCATTGAGATAGAGCGTCGCTCACTCGGGCTGGATGACGTGCAGATCGATATTCTCTATTGCGGTGTTTGCCACTCCGACCTGCACACTGCCCGTAACGAATGGAAAAATACCCTGTACCCGTCAGTGCCCGGCCACGAAATTGTTGGCCGTATTAAAGCCGTCGGCACGAACGTCACTAAATTCAAAGTGGGTGATCTGGCCGGTGTTGGCTGCATGGTAGATAGCTGTGGTCACTGCCATCCCTGTGCCGACGGTGAAGAGCAATACTGTGAATCTGGCTTTACTGGTACCTACAATGGCCCCGTCTTCGGTGGAGACAACACTTACGGCGGTTACTCGCAAGAGATTATCGTTAAAGAGTCCTTCGTCCTCCACGTCAGCCATCACGAAAAAGATCTCGCCGCCGTCGCGCCACTACTCTGTGCCGGCATCACCACCTACTCACCGCTGAAACACTGGGGCGTTGGGCCTGGAAAAAAGGTCGGTATTGTGGGTCTGGGTGGGCTAGGGCACATGGGCGTCAAGATCGCGCATGCCATGGGGGCTCACGTGGTGCTTTTCACAACCTCGGGCGGTAAAGTTGATGACGCCAAACGTTTGGGGGCCGACGAAGTTTGCATCTCCAGCGACCCAGAGCAAATGGCCCGCTACACCAACCAGCTCGACTTCATCCTCAACACCGTCGCTGCCCCGCACAAGCTCGACCCGTACCTGCAGCTCCTCAAAAAAGACGCGACCATGACGCTGGTTGGTGCACCGGCCGAGCCACATCCCTCAACCGAAGTCTTCAACCTCATCTTCAAACGCCGTCAGCTGGCAGGCTCACTCATCGGTGGCATTGCAGAAACCCAGGAAATGCTCGACTTCTGTGCAAAACACGGGATCGTATCTGATATCGAAACCATTCCTATGGACTACATCAATACAGCCTACGAGCGGATGCTGAAGAGCGATGTCAAATACCGCTTTGTCGTGGATATGGCATCTTTGTGATGAAGCCGCATTGACGCTCAAATGGGCATAAAAACATAGGCACCTGAGGGTGCCTATGTTTTTGGTGGAACGAAGGTTTACAGGGCTTAGTTCGAACTTTTGCCTGCCTGATAACCTTCATTGTATTCACGCTGCTTGGATTTCTCGTACTGGTCGTACACATACCCCCCGGCAGCACCGACAACGGCGCCGCCCAGCGCGCCCCAGATCGGGTTAGCACCGGCGATAGCCACAATGCCTGCACCCGCCGCCGCGCCAATAGCACCACCGGAGAGCGTGCGTTGTTGGGTATCGCTCATGCCGGAACAGCCGGTAAGGGCCATTGCGGCAACGGGCACCATGAGCAGGGATTTCTTAATCATCATATTCAATACTCCAATCTAAGAACTTACTTGCCAGCCTTGCCGCAGGGGAAGCGACCACCCAGGAAGCGCAGGATGGTGTCAGCGGCCGGTGCCTTGGCATATTTGGGATTGGCTTTGGCCCAGGTTACGTACTCCTGAATGACATCCTTACGCGGTGGGGCAGGCTGGTTCACGCAGATGAATTTTGGTGATTTCTTGTGCTGGCTGTAGACCAAGTAGGTGTCATAGACGGCCTGGCCATAGATTTCGCAGGTGACGAAGGTGCCGTCATTGCCCGAGCAGTAGCTGACCAGCTCTTCGGTGCTCATGGCTTTGTTGGCGTGAGCACTGGCGGCAAAGCCCAGCGAAATTGCGGCTACGCCGGCGGTGAGGAGGGTTTTTTTCATGGGATATTCCTTATGTCTGATAAAAGGTTGTGAATTTTTGCTGTGCTGAATTAGCGACGTCCGCCAAAACCACCGCCGCCAAAGTGCGAGCCACCGCCGCCACCGAAGTGGGAGCCGCCACTACCGCCGAAGCGATCACCGCTGCCAAAGTTGGCATGGCGGGTGTCACCAAAGCCGCCCGGATCACGGCTACCGCCACCGGTGCGTTCTCCGCCGGAACGATCACCACCGCTGAAACCGCCACGTTCACCACCGGAACGATCACTGCCACTGAAGCCATCGCGACCGCCACCAGAACGATCACCGCCGCTTAGACCGCCACGATCCAGATTCTGGCGCAGTTGGTCCCGTTCGGCATCACGGCTGGCCGTGCCGCCACCCGCGCCACTCATACGGTTGCCGCCACCACTCAGATTGTTAGCACGGCGCTGGGAATCCGCCTGCCAATTACTGGTGCCGCTGCGACTGCTGCCTGACCAGTTGTTATTGGTGTTGCGATTGAAATTGTTGAAGTTGTTGTTATTGACCGTGAGTGAGTTACCACCCCCCCAACCGCCGCCACCCCAATGGCAGCCCCCCCAGAGGGCTGCGCCAACAGCCATGCCCAGGCCGAAAGAGAGCAGTGCGGTACCGGCAACGTAGCCAGGCGGATAGTAAGCGTAGGGGGGGTAAGCCGGATATGGCCAACCACCGTAAACCACGCTCGGGTTGTAAGAGGGTACGTAAACCACCTGCGGATTTGCCGGCTGGATGACGATGGTTTCGTTGCTGCCACTGCCTTGAGTCGTCACTGTCTGCTGGCTGTTGGATTGCAGGGCGCCGGAAGCCTTGGCCTTGGCACGTAGCGCCTGAATGGCATTCATGACGTCTGATTGCTGAGCCAGAACGGCATTACCCAGTTCCTGCGTCCAGCTTAGCTGTGACCCCATCATGCCGAGGACCGGCGGGAAGGACACGAGCGATTTGACGCTGGCGTCCCAGTTCTGCTGTTGCAGCGCCTGATTGAGTGCATCGCCTTTCAGGCGGCTGTTTGCTTTCTGCCAGTTATAGGCTTCAGCCACTTCGAGCGGGTAGGTGGATGCCATCAGTACCTGGGCGACCAGTGGATCTGGGTAGAGCGCAACAGGTGCTACCAGGGCTGCCAATTGTGCCTGGCTCATCTGCTGGTTACCGGATTGCTGTGCGTCCTGTGCGTAAGCCAGCGGCGCGGTTGCCGGCAATGCCAGGGCGACTGATAACAGACCGACCAGCAAGCGCGATGGCAGGGAAGGATTGCTTTCCTGAGACATGTTAAAACACCTCATCTCCGTTAGTTTGACCAGATTCTATCTGAATTAAATGACGTATTCCGAAGCGCAAACAGTTTCGGTGCTTCTGTCATGTAACGCATTCTTTATTGTCGCCAAAGGCCATTTGGTTCATTGCGAATTCGTTGATCCATCGCCGCCCTTAGGCAGCCGATGGTCCTTGACTGAACTGCTGGTAGGGTTTGCCCTGAATCAGGCAGCCACGAACATAATTGATGTGGCTGCGCAGCGTGTAGTAGTCCTGTGCATGTGTTTTGGAATAGCGGACCTTCAGGGCCAGTTGCTCGATTGCATCAAGCTGTGCAAGATAGCCGGCTTGTTCATGAGTGTCGTAGGATCCCGTGATCTGCTTTTCAAGCTTTTCGATCTCGGTGTAGATCACATTGATGCGTTCACGCATTCGGTTTTCCCAGAATTCTGGGATGTATTTAAGAACAGGAAATGCCAGTACCAGAATGGGAATCAGGAAGAAGAATGTGCGGTGGATAAATTCGGCCAGCCAGAAAGGCAGATGATTCATCAGGAAAGGCAGGCCTTTTTGATAATACAATGCCGCCTGTTCACTCTCGGGCAGGTCGCTGCCCCGGAATGCCGGAAATTCGCCGCGTTTGGCAAAAGGGGATTCCTTGCCATTGATCTCTTTGGCGGCCTGCATCAGTAGCATTTGTATGGCCGGGTGCAGATCCTTGTGCACAACGATCTCTGTGGTTGTCGCAATGAGCTGGATGTTTTCAGATGGAAAGTTCCTTTTCAGATCAAGGCCGCCCATCGGAATGGTCAGACGCTCAAGATAAGGAATCTGCTGGGCATAGGCTTCTGCACGGATAAAGTTGGCGAGGTGCAACGCCGGGTTGGCGAGAAGCCGCTGGATGTTCTGGGACTGCAGCCCCTGAATCAGAAAGATGGCATCGATTTCACCCCGTTCAATGGCATCGATGGCCTGGGCGGTGGACATCGTTACCAGGTTCGTGGTCTTGTCGAGTCCGTTGAGGCTGAGCATGTGCATGGCCTCGGTATAAGTGCCACTGCCTTTCTCGCCAATCGCCACCTTCCGATTGGCGAAATCGGTGAATTTCTGTAATGAACCGTCATGGTCGGTACCTCGATAGAAGATCCAGATGGGTTCGTAACCAATACTACCGAGCGTTGCCAGGTCCGGAGCCTGTTCCGGGTCAATCAGACCGCTCTGCATGAAAGCCAGTTGAACATGGCTGCCCGGGGCTGCCAGCAGGTCAGCGTTTTCCTGTGCGCCGCGGGTAGGCAGGAGCTCCAGGTTAATGCCGCGTTGTGCGAAAAAGCTCTGGTAGCGCTTGCCCAGGGCGTTGTAGCTGCCACCTTCGGCGCCCGTGGCCATGGTGATTTTCTTGGGCGGTGGTGGATTGGCGACTAGAAAGACGACGGCGACAGCTAGCAATGATAGGAGCGAAATCAGTGTCACGCGCCAGAATAAGCGCTGATGGGCTAATCTTCTTGTTAGAGAGGCGAGCGACTTCATGGCGTAAACCGTTACAATGGCAACATTGGAATGCGCCATTCTATTCAATCTGCGCCACAAATCATGGATCTGAGCCGTTTTAGCCTTGAAGAACTCGAAGACTTGTTAAAAGTTCTGCCGGAAGAAATTCATCGCCGTGAATCGGTTGATGATGAAGCCGAGCTGCGCAAACGCCGCCTGTTCCTGGATTTTCAGGAGCTTGCCGCCAAGCAGGGTGTGGATCTGAGTAAGCTCTAATAACCGCAGTGGTTTGAATCCACTTTGGGGGGCAGTTCATGAGCAGTCTGTGGTTCTGGGGTCTGTGGATTCTTGCAGCTAGCTGGATAGTGGCCCGTCTTGTCGTCTGGTATCCCCAATGGCTTCGTTTTGAAGAGTCTCGCTGGCGCAAGGAACTCCTCCTTGAACACGGTGCTGGTTCCGGCATGGAACCGTCGAACATCTCTGTGCCGCAGTTCTTCATCGGTTTACCGGTCTCGGGCAAGGATGTGCTCGTTTCAGTGGTGCTGGTCATCGCGACTGGGGCCTGGGCCCTTTGGCAATATCAACACACCATTCTCTCTGCGCTCTGGATGTTGAATGCATGGGTGCTGATCACACTTGCCTTCGTTGACTATCGAACCCGGCTGTTACCAGACCTGCTGACCTTGCCGTTGCTCTGGTTGGGCCTGCTGATTCAGCTGTGGCCGGCTACCAGAACCGTAGGGCTGGAAATGGCGGTCA
>CAYLWV010000087.1:0-5494 GCA_964387485.1 uncultured Dechloromonas sp.
GCGTTCAAGAACAAGGGCGTGCAGCGCATGCTCGACGCCGTTCTGGATCTGATGCCGTCGCCGATCGACATTCCGCCGGTTGAGGGCGAACTCGAAAACGGCCAACCGGCTACCCGTAAGGCTGACGACAGCGAGAAGTTCTCGGCTCTGGCATTCAAGCTGATGACCGACCCGTTCGTGGGTCAGCTCACCTTCGTGCGCGTTTACTCGGGCATTCTGAACTCGGGCGACACCATCTACAACCCGGTGAAGCAGCGTAAAGAGCGTATTGGCCGCATTCTGCAGATGCACGCTAACGAGCGTGAGGAAATCAAGGAACTGCGCGCCGGCGATATCGCCGCTTGCGTGGGCATGAAGGAAGTTACCACGGGTGAAACCCTGTGTGATCCGGATGCCGTCATCACCCTGGAGCGCATGGAGTTCCCGGAGCCGGTGATTCACGTCGCCGTCGAGCCGAAGACCAAGGCCGACCAGGAAAAAATGGGTATCGCCCTGTCGCGTCTGGCCCAGGAAGATCCGTCGTTCCGTGTTCGTACCGATGAAGAATCGGGTCAGACCATTATCTCGGGTATGGGCGAACTGCACCTCGAGATCATCGTTGACCGTATGAAGCGCGAATTCGGCGTTGAAGCCAACGTCGGTGCACCGCAGGTGGCCTATCGTGAAACCATCCGCAAGACCATTGACGACGCCGAAGGCAAGTTCGTCAAGCAGTCGGGCGGTCGTGGTCAGTACGGCCACGTTGTGCTCAAGATCGAGCCGAACGAACCGGGCAAAGGCTATGAGTTCGTTGACGCCATCAAGGGTGGTGTGGTGCCGCGCGAATACATTCCGGCGGTTGACAAGGGTCTGCAGGACACCATGCCGAACGGCGTGCTGGCTGGCTTCCCGATTGTTGACGTCAAGTGTACGCTGCACTTTGGTTCGTACCACGACGTGGACTCGAACGAAAACGCCTTCAAGATGGCCGCTTCGATGGCCTTCAAAGAAGGTATGCGTCGCGCCAGCCCGGTTCTGCTTGAGCCGATGATGGCCGTTGAAGTTGAAACGCCGGAAGACTACATGGGTAACGTCATGGGTGACCTGTCGGGTCGCCGGGGCATTGTCCAGGGCATGGACGACATTCCTGGCGGTATGAAGGCCATTAAGGCTGAAGTGCCGCTGGCTGAAATGTTCGGCTACTCGACGCAGCTGCGTTCGCTGACCCAGGGTCGCGCAACGTACTCGATGGAGTTCAAGCACTACAGCGAAGCCCCGAAAAACGTGGCTGAAGCAATTATCAACAAGAAGTAATTTCGAATTCTGAACTTTTAAGGAAAGTAAAATGGCAAAGGGTAAGTTTGAACGTACAAAGCCGCACGTAAACGTGGGCACGATTGGTCACGTTGACCATGGTAAGACGACACTGACGGCAGCGATTGCCACCGTGCTGGCATCGAAGTTTGGTGGAGAAGCGAAGGCTTACGACCAGATTGATGCAGCGCCGGAAGAAAAGGCCCGCGGTATTACGATTAACACCGCACACGTTGAATACGAGACCGAAGGTCGCCACTACGCCCACGTTGATTGCCCGGGCCACGCCGACTACGTCAAGAACATGATTACCGGTGCTGCCCAGATGGACGGCGCCATTCTGGTGTGCTCGGCCGCTGACGGCCCCATGCCGCAGACCCGTGAACACATCCTGCTGGCCCGCCAGGTTGGCGTCCCGTACATCATCGTCTTCCTGAACAAGTGCGACATGGTGGATGATGCCGAGCTGCTGGAACTGGTTGAAATGGAAGTTCGCGAACTTCTGTCGAAGTACGACTTTCCGGGCGACGACGTGCCCATCATCAAGGGTTCGGCACTGAAGGCCCTCGAAGGCGACCAGAGCCCGATCGGCGAACCGGCCATCATGGAACTGGCTGCTGCCCTGGATAGCTACATCCCGACGCCGGAACGCGCCGTTGATCTGCCGTTCCTGCTGCCGATCGAAGACGTCTTCTCGATCTCGGGTCGCGGTACCGTCGTGACCGGTCGTGTTGAGCGCGGCATCGTCAAAGTTGGCGAAGAACTCGAAATCGTCGGCATCAAGCCGACCACCAAGACCACCTGTACCGGTGTTGAAATGTTCCGCAAGCTGCTGGACCAGGGTCAAGCCGGTGACAACGTCGGCGTCCTGCTGCGCGGCACCAAGCGTGAAGAAGTGGAACGTGGTCAGGTGCTGTGTAAGCCGGGCTCGATCAAGCCGCACACCCACTTTGAATCGGAAGTGTACGTCCTGTCGAAAGACGAAGGCGGCCGTCACACCCCGTTCTTCAACAACTACCGTCCGCAGTTCTACTTCCGTACGACTGACGTGACCGGTGCGATCCAGCTGCCGGAAGGCACGGAGATGGTCATGCCGGGCGACAACGTCCGTATGACCGTCAAGCTGATCAACCCGATCGCCATGGAAGAAGGTCTGCGCTTCGCCATCCGCGAAGGCGGCCGTACCGTCGGCGCCGGCGTCGTCTCGAAAATTATCGAGTAATTCTGCTGTCCATCGGAAGTCCATCCCCCTGGGCTCGGACTTCCGGGTGGGCTCTTTGCAGAAATCGATGATTTCTGTATAGTGCGCCACTCGCTGCTCTTTCATTGTTCTTTTACTGTTCTTTGGATGTTTACATGCAAAACCAAAAGATTCGTATCCGCCTGAAGGCCTATGACTACCGCTTGATCGACCAGTCGGCCCAGGAAATCGTTGAAACCGCCAAGCGCACTGGCGCCGTGGTCCGTGGCCCGGTGCCTCTGCCGACCCGTAAGCAGCGTTTTGACATCCTGCGTTCGCCGCACGTCAACAAGGCGTCGCGCGACCAGCTCGAAATCCGTACACACCTCCGCCTGATGGACATCATCGATCCGACCGACAAAACGGTGGATGCATTGATGAAGCTCGATCTGCCGGCTGGTGTTGACGTCGAAATCAAGTTGCAGTAATACCGGGTTCGTAGTATAGTTTCCGGCTTTCCCGGCTCCGCGTTTGCGGAGCCAATGCAGTTTTGATGTATCGCTTGCAGTACCTTTTGTAGTACCTATAACCGACGCCAGCCAATCGCAGCTGGTGATTAGGAGAATAATAGATGAGTCTAGGCCTTGTAGGACGCAAGGTCGGCATGACGCGCATCTTTGCCGAGGATGGTGTTTCCATCCCCGTCACGGTGCTCGATGTGTCGAACAATCGCGTCGCACAAATCAAGACGCCCGAAACGGACGGCTACGCCGCTGTTCAGGTTGCATTCGGCCAACGTCGTGCTACCCGCATGACCAAGGCACTGAGTGGTCACCTGGCAAAGGCTGGCGTTGAGTCCTCGCGCGTTCTCAAAGAATTCACGGTTGCAGCGGATGCGCTCGACGGCTTTAAGCCGGGCGACGCGATTGCTGCGACCATTTTTGAAGCTGGTCAGAAGGTTGACGTCACGGGCGTTACGATCGGTAAGGGCTTTGCTGGCGGCATCAAGCGCCACCACTTCAGCTCGAACCGTGCGTCGCACGGTAACTCGGTGTCGCACAATGCGCCGGGTTCGATCGGTATGGCGCAGGATCCGGGTCGTGTTTTCCCGGGTAAGCGCATGGCCGGCCACCTCGGTGATGTTCAGCGCACCACGCAGAACCTGGAAGTGGTTCGTGTTGATGCCGAGCGTCAGCTCCTCCTCGTCAAGGGTGCCGTTCCTGGTGCTCGCGGTTCGGACGTGATCGTGCGTCCCGCCGTTAAGGCCTAAGGAGATCGTATGGAACTGAAGATTGTTAACGATCAGGGTCAGGAAGCCAGCCGTCTGCAGGCCTCCGATGCGCTGTTCGCTCGTGAATACAACGAGAACCTGGTGCATCAGCTGGTTGTGGCTTATCAGGCCAATGCTCGCAGCGCCAACTCGAAGCAGAAGGGTCGTGACGAAGTTGCTCACACCACCCATAAGCCGTGGCGTCAGAAGGGAACGGGTAATGCGCGTTCCGGTATGACGTCGAGCCCGATCTGGCGTGGAGGCGGTCGCGCTTTCCCGAATTCGCCGGAACAGAACTACGCTCAAAAGATCAACCGTAAGATGTACCGTGCCGGTATGGCGACGATTCTGTCGCAACTGGTTCGTGAAGATCGTCTGGCGGTTGTTGATGCCTTCGCCGTTGAAGCCCCGAAGACCAAGCTGGTTGCCCAGAAGGTCAAGAACATGGGTCTCGATCAGGTGCTGGTGATTACGGACAACCTGGATGAAAACCTGTGGCTGTCGGCACGTAACCTGCCGAACGTCCTGGTGCTAGAAGCCAAGGAAGCCGATCCGGTTTCGCTTGTTCGCTACGCCAAAGTGCTGGTGACGCGCAACGCCGTGGCTAAGTTTGAGGAGATGTGGGGATGAACCAGGAACGACTGTTACAGGTATTGCTGGCACCCCAGGTATCCGAAAAGGCTACCTACGTTGCCGACAAAAACAACCAAGTGGTCTTCAAAGTAGCCGCTGACGCGACTAAGCCGGAGATCAAGGCGGCTGTTGAGCTGCTGTTCAAAGTCGAAGTCGATGCTGTCCAGGTCCTGAATGTCAAGGGCAAGGTCAAGCGTCGCGGCGCGATCACGGGTCGTCGTAAGGGCTGGAAGAAGGCATTCGTCTGCCTGAAGCCGGGTCAAGAGATCCAGTTTGCTGAAGGAGGGGTGGCATAATGGCACTCGTCAAAGTCAAACCGACATCGCCCGGTCGTCGTGGCGTCGTCAAGGTTGTTAACGACAAACTGCACAAGGGTCGCCCTTTTGCGGGTTTGGTTGAAAAGCAATCGAAGAACGCCGGCCGTAACAACAATGGCCGTATTACCGTGCGTCACCAGGGTGGTGGCTCGAAGCAGCACTACCGTCTGATCGACTTCAAGCGGAACAAGGATGGTATTCCGGGCAAGATTGAGCGCCTCGAGTACGACCCGAACCGTACGTCGAACATCGCCCTCGTGCTGTATGCCGATGGCGAGCGCCGCTACATCATCGCGCCGCGTGGTCTTGAAGTGGGTGCAACGATTGTCAGTGGTTCGGAAGCGCCGATCAAGCCTGGCAATGCTCTGCCGATCCGTAACATTCCGGTGGGTACCACCATTCACTGTATCGAAATGATTCCGGGTAAGGGTGCTCAGATGGCACGTTCTGCCGGTGCGTCGGTTCAGCTGATGGCCCGCGAAGGTGTGTACGCTCAGGTGCGTCTGCGTTCGGGCGAAGTCCGTCGTGTGCACATCGAGTGTCGTGCCACCATCGGTGAAGTCGGTAACGAAGAACACAACCTGCGTAAGCTGGGTAAAGCCGGTGCTACGCGTTGGCGCGGTATTCGCCCAACCGTTCGCGGCGTCGCCATGAACCCGATCGATCACCCGCACGGTGGTGGTGAAGGTCGTACCGGCGAAGGTCGTGTTCCGGTCTCGCCGTGGGGTACTCCGGCTAAGGGTTATCGTACCCGTAGCAACAAGCGTACGACCAGCATGATCGTGCAGCGTCGTCACAAGA
>CAYLWV010000088.1:0-5487 GCA_964387485.1 uncultured Dechloromonas sp.
TGGCGACCGTGGATGCGGTAGAAGGGTTTTACGCCCAGCTGGAGGCGGCGCTGATTGAAGTGGGCTTCCACGACCCGCAGCGGCCGCGTCGGCTCCTGCCAAAAATCCGGCGTATCTTCGAGCGCACCCATCTGGAGACGGACGAAGTGAATATTTTGCGCGGTATCGTCACGGCGCTGAGTGCGCCGCGCAAGGCCAGCAAGGTTGATTAAAAAACTCGGGATTAGTACAATAGCAACGTAGATTCTGCGGCAATCCCTGCAGAAATATTCCGTCAATCAGTTGCCGGAAACTATCTGAAAAACAATCTGTTAGATGCCTATTTTCAAGTCTATCCGTGAAGACATCCGGTCGATTTTTGACCGGGATCCCGCTGCCCGTTCGACCCTAGAGATCGTGACGTGCTACCCGGGGGTGCATGCCATGCTCTTTCATCGCATGTCGCATCGTCTATGGCAATGGCACTTCTACTGGCTGGCGCGTTTTCTTTCGCATATTTCCCGTTTTCTGACCGGGATTGAAATCCATCCGGGCGCCACGATTGGCCGCCGCTTCTTTATCGACCACGGCATGGGTGTTGTGATCGGTGAAACAGCCGTGATTGAAGATGATGTCACGCTTTATCATGGTGTCACGCTAGGCGGCACGAGCTGGAACAAGGGTCGTCGACATCCGACCCTGCAGTCGGGTGTGGTCATTGGTGCCGGTGCCAAGGTACTGGGCCCGATTACGGTGGGTGCGGGTGCACGCGTTGGAAGTGACGCCGTGGTTGTTAAAGACGTGCCAGCCGGCGCAACGGCTGTCGGTAACCCGGCCCGCATTATCGAAAACGATAAAACCGAGTCGGCGACGCCACAAAGCCCCAAACTGGGATTTACGGCGTATGCCATCAACCGTGACGCCAGCGATCCGTATGCCAAAGCACTGCATGCACTTCTGGAGCATGCCGCAGAAACCGATCAACGTCTGGCAGCGCTGCTCAAGAAGCTGGAAGCCTCCGGCGTGCCGGTGGAAGAGGCAAATGCCGTGGCGGATAAGTTTGATCCGCAATACCTGAGCAAAATAGTTGACTAATGGGGGCGTGCCCTCTATAGTTGACTCCAGTACTCGGGTTTAGGCCCGATTCATATTAGGCTCGAGCAGATTTCATGCTCGGCCACATAATAAGTAACAGCAACGAGATATATCCAATTCCCAATCCCCACGGGAGGCATCATGAGATTAACGACCAAAGGCCGTTTTGCAGTCACCGCCATGATTGACCTGGCTCTGAATGGTGGCGAGCGTCCGGTGACGCTGTCAGCCATCAGTGAGCGTCAGAATATTTCCCTGTCTTATCTTGAGCAGCTGTTCGCGAAACTGCGTCGTCACCAGATCGTGGAAAGCGTACGCGGCCCTGGCGGCGGTTACTGTCTGGCCAGAGCTGCGGTTGAGATTTCGGTTGCCGATGTCATTCTGGCGGTTGATGAACCGTTGGATGCCACCCAGTGTGGTGGCCGTGAGAACTGCAAATCGGATCACCGTTGCATGACGCATGATCTGTGGGCCACACTGAATCGCAAGATGCTGGATTACCTGGCTTCGGTGAGCCTGTCGGATCTGGTAGAGAAGCAGCGTCTCAAAGTCGCTGCCCAGAAAGATAAGCCGGTGAAGCAGCCGGTGTCTTTTGGTGTCGCTCACGCTGCCTGATATCTGTATTGCCATGACTGCCGCTTACTTCGATCACAATGCCACCACACCGTTGGATCCGTGTGTGCTTGAAGCTATGCTGCCTTTTCTGAGCGCCGGTTTTGCCAATCCGTCGGCGACCTACACGGCTGGTCGTGAAGCCCGCCGCGCTATCGAGCAGGCGCGCGAGCAGGTGGCTGCGGCGCTGGATGCCGTGCCCTCCGAAGTGATTTTTACCGCCAGTGGCAGCGAAGCCAACAACCTGATGGTTCGCGGTGTGGCGGATGCCTGGCTGGAAGCGGGGCATCCGCCTGCTGCGGTGGCCTGTTCGGCGATTGAACACCCGTGCGTTGGCGAACCCGTGCGAGCTCTTGGCAGACAAGGCTGGTCGGTGAGCCATCTGGCCGTGGACGCTGCCGGGCAGGTGAGCCGTGAATCTGTTGCGGCTTTGCCGGCAGAGACCCGCTTGCTGTCCGTGATGACCGCCAATAATGAGACCGGCGCATTACAGCCCGTATCGGCGTTGGCAGCCGCTTTTCGCGACCGTGGCTATGCCGAGGCCTATATGCATACCGATGCCGTTCAGGCACTGGGTAAGCAACCGCTCAGCTTTGACGCGTTCAAGGCGGCCGGTGGTCATGCCATGACGATCTCCGGTCATAAGATTGGTGGTCCCAAGGGGGCTGCGGCACTTATTCGCGACCGCCAGGTGGTGTTGTCACCGCTGGTTTATGGCGGTGGTCAGGAGCAGGGTCTGCGTGCCGGTACCGAGAACGTGGCAGCCATTGTGGGGCTGGGTATTGCCTGCACCAAGGCGGTTGCTGACCTCGAACAACGTTCCCGCGTCGCCCGTACACAACAGCAGCAACTGGAAAGCTGGTTGCAAGCCCGTGGCGCCGTGGTCTTTGCATCGACGGCTGTGCGTTTACCCAATACGATTTTTGCCGCGTTTCCGGGTATTGACGGTGAAACGCTGGTGGCTTTGCTTGATCGTCAGGATGTGGCGATTGCCAGTGGCGCGGCCTGCGGTTCGGCCAAGCAGGGTGCTTCGCCGGTGTTGCTGGCGATGGGGGTCGACCCCGTCCTGGCCAAAGGAGCCATTCGTATCAGTCTCGGCATGATGGCCCATGCCGCTACCTCACAAAAGGATGTTGACCGTCTTACAGGTCAACTGGATAAGGTTTTGAGTCAGTTACAGCGCTTCGCGGCGGTGGCCTGACGGTTTTCTCTGGAGTTGATTATGAAGTTCCCTATTTATCTGGACTATTCGGCAACCACCCCCATCGACCCGCGCGTCGTCGAGGCGATGCTGCCTTATCTGACCGAAAAGTTCGGTAATCCGGCATCGCGCTCCCATCAGTACGGCTGGGATGCCGAAGCCGCTGTTGAAAACGCCCGTGCTGAAGTCGCTGCGCTGGTGAATGCCGATCCCAAGGAAATCGTCTGGACTTCGGGCGCCACCGAAGCCAACAATCTGGCGATCAAGGGTGCTGCCAATTTCTACCAGGGCAAAGGCAAGCACCTGATTACGCTTAAAACGGAACACAAGGCCGTCCTTGATACCATGCGCGAGCTGGAGCGTCAGGGTTTTGACGTCACGTATCTGGATGTGCTACCGAATGGCCTGGTTGATATGGCTGCGCTGGAAGCGGCACTGCGCCCCGATACCATTTTGGTGTCGATCATGGCTGTGAATAACGAAATCGGTGTGATCCAGCCGATTGCCGAAATCGGTGAGCTGCTGCGTGGCAAGGGCATTCTGTTCCATGTGGATGCAGCCCAGGCGACCGGCAAGATCGATATCGATCTGTCGATGCTTAAGGTCGATCTGATGAGCTTCTCGGCCCACAAGACCTATGGCCCGAAGGGTATCGGTGCGTTGTATGTGCGTCGTAAACCGCGTGTGCGTCTGGAAGCCCAGATGCATGGCGGCGGTCATGAGCGCGGCATGCGTTCGGGCACGCTGGCCACCTTCCTGATTGTCGGCATGGGCGAAGCCTTCCGCCTGGCCCGTCTGGAAATGCATGAAGAAAATAAACGCATCACGGCACTGCGTGATCGTCTGCTCAAGGGCTTGTCGGATATGCCGGAAATTTACGTCAACGGTGATCTGGAGCACCGTGTGCCGCACAACCTGAATCTGAGCTTTGCTTATGTGGAAGGGGAGTCGATGATCATGGCGGTCAAGGATATCGCTGTATCATCTGGCTCGGCCTGTACTTCGGCCTCTCTGGAGCCGTCCTATGTGCTGCGCGCACTGGGTCTGACCGACGAGCTGGCACATTCGTCGATCCGTTTCTCGATCGGCCGTTTCACGACGGAGGAAGAAATCGACTACACGGTGGATCTGCTGCATAAACAGATTGGCCGCCTGCGTGAACTCTCTCCTTTGTGGGAAATGGTTCAGGAAGGCATCGATCTCAATACGGTTCAGTGGGCCGCGCACTAAACGCCCCGGTTCAATAGATTTTGAAGGAGTCAGAAAATGGCATACAGCGTCAAAGTGATTGATCACTACGAGAATCCCCGTAACGTCGGTTCCTTCGACAAGGAAGAGGCCGGTGTGGGTACCGGTATGGTCGGTGCGCCGGCCTGTGGTGACGTGATGAAGCTACAGATCAAGGTCAACAAGGAAGGCGTGATCGAAGACGCCAAGTTCAAGACCTATGGTTGCGGTTCGGCGATTGCCTCCAGCTCGCTGGTGACTGAATGGGTCAAGGGCAAGAGCGTGGACGAAGCGCTGGAAATCAAGAACACGGCGATTGCCGAAGAGCTGGCATTGCCGCCCGTGAAGATTCACTGTTCGATTCTGGCGGAAGACGCTATCAAGGCGGCGGTTGCCGACTACAAGAAGAAGCAGGGTTCCTGAACCGGTCACGACTTGGAGAGTGCATCATGAGTGTGACGATGACAGAAGCCGCCGCCAGGCATGTTGGTAAGGCACTGACGCAACGGGGCAAGGGCATCGGCTTGCGCCTCGGTGTGCGTACAGCCGGCTGTTCGGGCATGGCCTACCGCCTGGAATATGTAGACGAGCTCAACGACGAAGATTCGGTCTTTGAGACGCATGGCGTCAAGATCGTGATTGACCCGAAAAGCCTGGCTTATCTGGACGGCACCGAACTGGACTTTGTGCGTGAAGGCCTGAACGAAGGATTCAAGTTCAACAACCCCAACGTCAAGGACGAATGTGGTTGTGGCGAGTCTTTCCATGTCTGATGCAGCTTCGGCATCCGGTCAGACCCCGTCGATTGCGGCTGTAAAGGCCGTCACGGCGGACTTGCTGGGTGCCGACTATTTCACACTGCTGGGCCTGCCCAGGCAGTTTGAACTGACCAAGGCTACGCTGGATGATCGTTTCCGCCAATTGCAGCGGGAAGTGCATCCTGATCGCTTTGCGGCATCGGATGATGCATCACGTCGGGCATCCATGATGCTGGCCACGCAGATCAATGCGGCGTATCAGACCTTGCGCTCGCCGCTCAAGCGCGCGATGTATCTGCTGGAACAGGCCGGCGTTGAGGTAGGCGCCGAATCGAACACGGCCATGTCTCCGGACTTTCTGATGAGTCAGATGATGTGGCGGGAGCAGGTGGCGGATGCCCGTGCTGCTAAAGACACTGGCGCGCTGGAAGGGCTGCAGTCGGAAATCGCCGACGACATCCGGGATGCCTATGCCGATCTCGGGCTGGCACTGGATCATGCTTCGGAACAGACTTCGCATCAGACTTCAAAACAGGAAAATCAGACGCACGCTGCCGTTGAGGGTGTGCGCCGCCTGATGTTTCTGGAAAAATTACGGGAAGAGATCGAAGACGC
>CAYLWV010000089.1:0-5449 GCA_964387485.1 uncultured Dechloromonas sp.
AATTTCAGTGCGATGATTGAAATTGCCTTCAGGCGCCAGAAAGACCTTAGGAGCCCGTGCCTCTAAGCCCCCAAATTATTGCCCATCGGAATAATGATCCGGAATGATCATGTTTTCAGGCACCGGATGACGTACGTAATCTGGATTGTGCTGACGCTTGGGCAACACAACCTCTTCGTGAATCACATCCTCATAGGGCACCTGGGACAATAAATGACGAATACAGTTTAAACGCGCGGCCTTTTTATCATTGCCCGGCACAACCCACCAGGGAGCCTCCTCGATATGGGTTTTATTGAGCATCTTTTCCTTGGCATGGGTGTACTTTTCCCACCGAACCCGTGACTGCAGATCCATCGGGCTCAACTTCCACTGTTTCAGTGGATCGTTAATTCGACTTAAAAAGCGGGCATGCTGCTCATCATCGTTAATCGAGAACCAGTATTTGACGAGCTTGATACCCGAACGGACTAACATCCGTTCAAACTCCGGGGTGGACCGGAAGAATTCCTTGTATTCCTCATCCGTACAAAAGCCCATGACGTGCTCGACACCGGCACGGTTATACCAGCTGCGATCAAACAACACGATCTCTCCAGCTGCCGGAAAATGCGGTACGTAACGCTGAAAATACCACTGAGTCTTTTCCCGGTCACTCGGTGCAGGCAACGCAACCGTCCGCACAACCCGAGGGTTTAACCGCTGAGTAATCCGCTTGATCACACCACCTTTACCTGCGGCATCCCGACCTTCAAACAGGATAATCATGCGATAACCGGTGTGAGCCACCCAATCCTGCAACTTGACCAGCTCGCCCTGCAGGCGCAGCAGCTCTCGAAAGTAGAGGCGTCGTTGGTTACGGATCTTGATCGCATCATCGGAACCACTGAGCTCATCGCTAAAGCGCTGATCGTCGAGCTCCATTTCCAACTCTTCATCCAGGCTATCGAGAATATCCTTTTCCAGTCGGTGATACAGCTCTGCGAGCGAGCTTTCTTCCGGGACAGACGAAGAAGGTGAGACGTCTTTCTTTTTCATGGGGATGGCTTTCTGAAATTCAGTACCGAATCGGCACACAATACCTGCCGAATTTACTGCGACAACCATCCAAATTTTATGAATTATTTATGACATCAAATACTGTCTGATCGCCACCGCATCACCCGTTGCCACAATTCGTCCGGCTTTACTGGCTTTCTGGTGCACATACATCGGGTCATAGTATTCCTGAAGCAGCAGTCGAATCCATTCTCGATGGCCACTCACATCGCCAGAAGCCGCCTGGGTAGCCAGAGCCTCGTTCATCATGGCTGCCGCCCGTTGGTAACGCTCGCCACCGAGACGTTTCTGAACGTTAGCCAGGCTTTGTTGCAAGTGGGCAGCGAAGCGCCGAAACCCATCTTCGATGCCAAACACCGCCTCGTGGTCGGCAAGCTGGTTGATCACGTAATCCTCCAAGATCCGACCAACCCGGCGCTCGAAATCATCTTCCAGCCATACGATCGGCGCATGGCCCATCTGGGCATACAACGCATCGGGCAAGGAGCAACTGCCGATGAAATGCCCTTCATCCTCAATCACCAGCGCCGATGCAGCCTCCGCATCCAACTGTAGCAAGCGCAGCGCCAGGCGGTGTTCGAAATCAATCTGGGCAGGCTGGCCGCCAACCCGCTTACCAAAACTAGAGCCGCGATGATTGGCAAAGCCCTCCAGGTCCACTGCATTCGGCAGGGTTTCGAGCAGTTCGGTTTTACCGGTGCCGGTCATCCCGCCAACCACGACGAGGGGACGCCGTGCAACCACCGCCTCCGTCCTCGCCATCAGGAAATGGCGCATGGCTTTATAGCCACCCTCAATGCGCGGATAACGAATCCCAGCTTCATCGGCCAGCCAGCGCTGCACAGTCTGAGAGCGCAAACCACCCCGGAAGCAGAACAGATAACCGTCCGGGTGCTGCCGGGCAAAGGCCGCCCATGCGGTAATACGAGCCTCACGCGTTTCTCCGGAGACCAGCCTGTGCCCCAAAGCGATGGCGGCATCCTGTCCCTGCTGTTTGTAACAGGTCCCCACCTGTGCCCGCTCATCGTCGGTCATCAGCGGCAGGCTCTGCGCCGCCGGAAAGCTCCCGCGTGTAAACTCAACAGGCGCACGGGTATCCATCAGTGGCGCACCACTGAGAAAGATCTCCCGATAATCCGCGGTGATAGGCAACATCAACGAACAACCACCGCCTGCGCCTGTTGCGCCAGCAAACGGCCAATCGGTTGTAGCGACAGACCTGCGGCCTCTGCAACGGCATGAAAATCAGCATCGCCTTCCGGCGTTACGGCCACGAGCAAACCACCGCTGGTCTGGGGATCACAAAGCAGGTGCTTCCGGTCATCGCTCAACGGCGAGATCCTGGCCCCGTAACTGTCAAAGTTACGCAACGTCCCCCCGGGAATACAACCCGCCGCTAGATATGCTCCAACACCTGGCAACAGTGGTACGGCGCTCGCCTCCAGCTCTGCGGTCAGCCCACTACCATCGGCCATTTCCACCAGATGCCCCAGCAAGCCGAAACCCGTGACATCCGTCATCGCGGTCACCTGCGGCAGCTTTCCAAACGCAGCCCCAATTTTATTAAGACGTGTCATGCAATCCCGCGCGACATGCACATGCTCTGGCTGCAATAACCCACGCTTTTCGGCTGTCGTCAGAATCCCCACACCCAGTGGTTTGGTTAAATAGAGCCGGCAACCGGCCACCGCCGTGTCATTACGCTTCATGCACGCTTTTTCTACCAACCCCGTCACTGCCAGGCCAAAAATCGGTTCGGGTGCATCAATCGAATGGCCACCTGCCAGCGGAATACCGGCATCATCGCAAACACTACGCCCACCGCGCACAACTTCACGCGCCACCTCAGGCGGCAATACATTCACCGGCCAACCCAGGATAGCGATCGCCATGAGCGGCGTTCCTCCCATGGCGTAGATATCGCTGATGGCATTGGTTGCGGCTATTCGTCCGAAATCAAAGGGATCATCGACGATCGGCATAAAAAAATCCGTCGTCGATACCACGCCACGCTCGTCATCAATCGCGTACACGGCGGCATCATCGCGCGATGCATTACCCACCCACAGGCGGGGGTCCAGATTCTGTAGGCCGCTACCGGCCACAATCACATCCAGGACTTTCGGGGAAATCTTACAACCACAGCCAGCGCCATGGCTGTACTGCGTTAAACGGATCGGCTCAGTCATCGGCTCAATTATTCCCGACCTGGCAGGTTTTGCCCAGATCACCACACAGACGGAGGGCCGCACTCACAATCCGGGTGGTCTGCGGGTTCTCTCCGGCCGGTGCCGAACCCACAATCATCAGCTGCGACATATTCTTGTTGAGTGCCGTGATCTTCAGCGTGGCCAACTGGTCAGCTTCTCGGATGTTAATCGTCATCGTCGCCGGATCGTTACTGACCACTGTAATTTGCTGATTCGTGTTCGTGGCATTCGTGGCTACCTGATACACACGGTTCGCCGGCGCATCCAAGACCACCGTGGCGACTTGCGTCACTCGTTGCGGTGTACCCGCGGCATTATCCTGCTGCTGCGTGATCTGCTGCACCCGGCCCACCACATGACGCGCCACCAGAACCCACTGCGCTTCGGCCGTTAATGGCAATGCTCCCGCCAGCACCATGATCGAAGCGCCCAACACTCGACTCACACGCGACAAATTCCAATGCTTTTGTGACATTTCTTGCTCCTGAAAATTGATCACGGT
Organism: uncultured Dechloromonas sp.; assembly: GCA_964387485.1. Taxonomy (GTDB): domain Bacteria; phylum Pseudomonadota; class Gammaproteobacteria; order Burkholderiales; family Rhodocyclaceae; genus Fluviibacter. The sequence goes on from CAYLWV010000089.1 coordinate 3,772, forward strand.
TAGCGATCTGCTGCGGCCTTGATTTGATCAACCGTGACATAACCCTTTTTCTGGGTATCAATCTTGTCGAAATTGGCAGCGACTTTCGGCATACCGGCCTGCGCCTCTTCCAGCGTCAACTTACCATCATGATTCTTGTCTGCCTGCGAAAAACGATCATCGATCTGTCGGTCACGGAATGATTCCTGCGCACTCGCATTCATGCCCCACAGTGACGCCAAGACCCCGCCAACCATCATAGAGACCAACCAGTGTTTGCTCATAACTTTCCCCTGCACGATGTCATTTTACGGATCGACTTTACGACATATTGTCTGATGAGATCATAGCAGCGCATAATGGACCCGTGGACTTCAAAAAGCTGTTAACCCTTCTTGCCGCTTTCTGCGTACTGCTCGCCCCCATGGTCAGCAACGCGAATATTGTTGCCAGCGTTTCCGCAACAACACAAACAGCAACCATGACGACCCATGATAACCATAGTTGTGGCGACATATTGCCAGCTATAGACTGTCATGCGGGCCTCAGTGGTACACAACATGAGAAACATCATGGCAACAGCAAGGTCTCACATAACTGTTGCTTTAGTTTTGTCGGGATTGTTTCGCCCACTGGGCTGGCCATCGCTACACCTCGCCATCACGACCACATTCCGTTTAGCCCCTCTTTAAGACTCACCACTCGAGTTGAAGGGCTCTACCGCCCACCACGGCAAATCACCTGATAGCGCTGCAAGCATTTTGCCCCTGCTCAGGCACGGGCTGTTATACCTATCTGGAGATTAGCAATGAACATGACTCATTACATGGAGCTGTTGGCCACCAACCAGCCCTGGAACCTCATCATTTTTATGGCCATTCCTGTCGTACTGGCCGAAACCGTGGCAATTACCGAGCTTTACATTCTGTATACACGCAAGCTGCATGGCTGGGTGCGCAATCTCAATCGCCTGGCCGGAGTAATTGTCGGACTGTACTTTATTGGCATCATTGCGTACCTGCTCGTGAACGCCGTCATGCCGATCACCCGTGCCGGAGAATGGCGCACCATCATTGATGTGATTGCTGTCTCGACGTATCTGATCGGCGGCATTCCAATGGTGCTCATTGCGCTGCAGGACCTAGGGCTCATCCACAAGAGCGCTTCAGAAGAAAAGAAACTCGGCTACCACGCGATCTATGTCGCCGTGTTCCTGGTCTTTGCTCACCTAGCCATGATCGCCGGCATGATGGACCCAGCCCTACTGGGGTATCAGGGTGATCTGATGCATGAGATGCCTGCACATAGCAGCCCGGCAGCACACGGCATGCATTAAACCAACCCGGCCCCTCTGACTGACGGAGGGGCCATGCCGAAAATTAGCCCCCTCTATCGGCTCAGACAACACGCATCTGCTCGGTTTTAATGACGGCAACAAACTCACCACCATCCGGCTGGGCAACGGCAACCCCCATAGCGGCGGTAGAAATCAGGACAATCCAAACAATCAGGTTTTTCATGATGAGGCTCCTTATGTGTTCACCCTTGATGTCGGGCATGGGAGTCATCATATTTTCCGAGAGTCTCACTAGATGAGCCTCTCGATCCATGGATCAAAATAAAAACGGCCTCCCGAAGGAGGCCGTCGAATGCTGGTGGTGATGGGCAGAATTGAACTGCCGACCTATGGGTTATGAAT
>CAYLWV010000090.1:0-5063 GCA_964387485.1 uncultured Dechloromonas sp.
ACGAAGGCGGCATCGCCAACATGAACTACTCGATCTCGAACAACGCCGAGTACGGTGAGTACGTCACCGGCCAGCGCGTGATCGCCGAGCAGGCTCGTGAAGGCATGCGTGAGTGCCTGCGTAACATCCAGAATGGTGAATACGCCAAGCGCTTCATCCTGGAAGGCCGCACCAACTATCCGGAAATGACTGCCCGTCGTCGTCTGAACGCCGCTCACCCGATCGAAGTGGTCGGTGCCCAGCTGCGTGCGATGATGCCGTGGATCGCCAAGAACAAACTGGTTGATCAGTCGAAGAACTAAGAAGGACGCACCATGAACTATCCGCACCCCATTCTCGCCCGCGAGGGCTGGCCTTTTATTGGGCTGGCCGTGGGTGCGGCCGTTCTGGCCTCCATTCTGGATAGCGGTCTGGCTTGGTTACTCTGGCCGATCGCCATCTTCGTGGTTCAGTTTTTCCGTGATCCGCCACGTGTGGTTGCCGGTGGTCCGAACAGTGTGGTGTCGTCTGCGGATGGCCGCGTCATTGTCGTGGCCGAAGCCGATGATCCCTGGCTGAATCGTCGTGCCCTCAAGGTCAGCGTGTTCATGAATGTGTTCAACGTGCATTCGAACCGTATTCCGACGACCTGTGAGGTGGTGGGCAAGTGGTATGTCGCGGGGAGCTTCCTCAATGCGGCACTCGACAAGGCCTCCGAACATAACGAACGTTGTGCATTGCATTTGCGCACCCCGACGGGGCAAGATATTACCTGCGTGCAGATTGCCGGCCTGGTGGCTCGCCGCATTCTGAACTACGCCAATGTCGGTGACCGTTATAACCCCGGTGAGCGCTACGGTTTCATCCGTTTCGGTTCCCGCGTTGATTTCTACCTGCCGCTGGATGCCAAAGTTAAAGTCAGCATCGGCGAGAAGGTGTATGCTTCTTCCACGGTAATCGCCGAACTGGACTAAGCTGACCGCATGTTCCCTGAAAAAAAGCCGCGTAAAACCCTGTTTAACCCCGAGGTCAAACGTCGGGGTATCTACATACTGCCTAACCTGTTTACAACGGGGGCGCTGTTTGCAGGGTTCTATGCCATTGTTCAGGCCATGAATGGCGCGTATGAGCAGGCCGCCGTGGCGGTGTTTGTCGCCATGGTCCTGGATGGCCTTGACGGGCGCGTGGCCCGTATGACCAAAACCCAAAGTGCTTTTGGCGCCGAATATGACTCCCTCTCCGACATGGTGTCGTTTGGTGCAGCACCGGCCCTGATTGTGTACGAGTGGGCTTTGCGTGGCATGGGCAAGTTCGGCTGGATGGCCGCTTTTCTCTACTGTGCGGGCGCGGCGTTGCGTCTGGCGCGCTTCAATACCAGCCTGGAAGTCGTCGATAAGCGTTATTTCCAGGGGTTACCCAGCCCGGCGGCAGCCTCACTCGTCGTCGGCTTTATCTGGGTGATGGGGGATCTGGGTGTAGCCGGACCGGATGTCTCCTGGTTGGCGGCGGCAGTGACGATCTTTGCCGGTGTCACCATGGTGACCAATGTCCGGTTTTACTCGTTCAAAGACATCAACCTGCGTAAGAGTGTGCCTTTTGTGGTGGTCGCCGCCTTTGCGCTGGCGCTGGTGTTGATCTCCAGCTACCCGCCGGGTTGGCTGTTTGGCTTCTTCCTGGTCTACGCCCTGTCGGGCTATGTCATGACCATACTGCCCAAGCGGCAGCGTCGTCCCCAGGTCTGACATGTTCATGCCCGGATGTTCCGCCAGACAGCGGCAACCGGGCTTTACCCTGATTGAACTCCTCATCGTCCTGGTCGTCGTAGGCCTGCTGGCGGGTGTTGCCTATCCGAGCTACAGCAATTATCTGAAACGGAGTGCCCGAGCCGATGCCCGGGCCGAATTGCTGCGCATGCAGCTGGCGGTTGAGAAACAACGTGTGGCAAAGATTGGTGCGTCGCCCGCGTTGCCTACCACCTGGACCACAACAGCGGCAGTCGCTCAACATTATCAATTCTCGTTGCAGCCTGTCGGGGCACAAGATTACCAACTGATCGCACAGGCGCTTGCCAGTGATGTTCAGGCCAGCGATGAACAGTCAGGCGTTGCCTGCAGCAGACTGATGCTCATCGTCAAAGGAGCGGATACCCGCTATGAGCCAGCCGCTTGCTGGCAACAGTGATGTGGCTTTGAGCCGGCTCGGGTTGCCCACACAACGCCCACCACAGCATGATCGGCAGCAAGGTATTTCGATCCTCGAACTGCTGATTGCCATGGTGCTCGGGTTGACCGTGCTTGCCGGGGTACTGCAAATGACGACCCTGCTCATGGAAAGCAATCGCAGCACCCTGCAAGTCACACGGCTGGAGCAGGATTTACGAACGGTGTTAGACATCATGGTGCAGGATATCCGTCGTGCCGGTGGCTTTCCCGCAGCCGCGGCTGATCTGGGACAACCGGCACGTTTTGTTCAGGATCAGCCTGCGCCGCCCATGATTGACGGTGAAGCACTCCGCGACGGCCTCACGGGCTCGTCCATCAGCTATGGCTATCGCGAGTCTGATGGCAAACTGACCAGCGGCCGTTTCAGTCATGATGCCAAAGCCGGCACAGTGCTGATGCATACCGGTACGGCAGCGGCGCCGGAAAGCATTACAGATCCGGCCTTCATGCATGTCAGCACGCTTCAGTTCCGGTCCGAAGTCGTACACGTCAGCAGCGGGAACGTCACTCTCACACTGCCCACGGTGCATATTACGCTGGCCGCACATCTCAAAACCGCCCCGGACATCGAACGGCGCCTCGAAAGTCGGGTGACCTGGCGCAACCCTCAGGCCATGCCATGAATCGCCATCGCCTGGTGCATCCGTTTTCTAGAGCCATCAGCGTGAGGCAGCGCGGTGCCGGTGTCCTACCCGTGGCTTTAATCCTGCTGGCCGGTGCAGCACTCATCCTGCTCTTTGCTCAGCGTAACCTTCTGCTGGATTGGCGCATGACCCAACAGGGATATACGCACCGGCTTGCCTATGCCGCAGCAGAATCGGGCCTGGCTGTGGTGATGGCCAAGCTCAACGACCCGGTGCAGCGAGCGCTGATTCTGGCCGATAAAAAAGGCACTGGCGCCTACGATACGGTGCTGGCGCCTGTGCATCAGGTGCCGGTTGGTGCATCGCTATCGGCCAGCGTCAGTATCAAAGGCCTGAGTCTGGGCCAGTCAGATATCCGTCTGCAATTGCAGAGTACCGGGTGCGTGGATGATTGTACTCAGGGCCGTGCCATTGTCAGCCAGGCATTGGCCATGCGTGGCGGGATTCATCGCATTCCCTATGCACTCATGAGTGCACGCGGTGCGCTAACCGCCACCGGATCTGCCACGCTGAGTAATCAGAGTGCTGCTGTGCGGGGTATGCTGCTGCATACCGGCAAAGAGGCCGTGGTTGATGAAAGCGTCATCCAGATGACGCTGCCTGGCCAACAGCCGGTCGCAGCGCGCGTGTTATCTGACAAGGTCTTTGCGAACATGCTGCCTCATCAGTTTTTCCAATACTGGTTCGGCGCTGACAAAACGGCTGTTCAGAATACGGCCACCCGGATACGTTGCAATGGTGAATGTGGTGCCACACTGGCGGCTGCCGGTAGCCGGGTACTCTGGATCGATGGCAATGCCCGGCTGTCTTCTGGTGTGATCGGTACTGCATCGGCGCCTGTCGTCATTATTGCCAGTGGCGCTCTGGAAATTACGGGAGGCGCCAGAGTCACGGGCGTGGTCTACAGCATGGCATCACAGACGCGCTTGTCAGTTACGCAAGGTGGCGTCGAAGGCGCGGTAATCGCCGAGCAGGATCTGAGTATCGAAACGGCCGGATCCTATCGTTACAATCCCGTCGTTTTGCAGATTGCTCAAACCCGATTGGGCCGCTTTGTGCCTATTCCCGGCAGCTGGAGTGACGGCGAATGAGGATAGCCACTGGCAACACGCAAGGGGGCTTCAGCCTGATTGAAGTGCTCATTGCTTTACTGATCCTTGCCGGTGGGCTCGTCGGGTTGGCCCGTCTGCAAATGGGGATGCTCACTCAGACGTCGGCCAGCGTTCTTAACGACACGGCAATCCGGTTGGCCGAGGATAAACTGGCCTCATTACGCTTCGAGCTGGCGGCTGGGCGACCCATGGGATCGGGTAGTGACGAGCTTCAGGTTCATGGCATGGTGCTGCAGCGTTCCTGGACCTGGGATATTGTCGATAACCTGGTCGAGACAGAAATCACCCTCCGCTGGCGTGAACCCGGCTCAGATGAGGCGCGCTCGCTGGGCTTACCGGCGAAACTGATACCACCGGATTTGGGCGCTCAGGCATGGCTGATTCAGTCCGGTCCGCCGACACGGGAAACATTGCCGTAATTTTTGCTATAATGCGCAGCTTGGAGCCGACGTAGCTCAGTTGGTAGAGCAGCGCATTCGTAATGCGAAGGTCGTCAGTTCGATTCCGATCGTCGGCACCATCTCCATTCAAAGCCTCGGCACTTGCCGGGGCTTTTTCATTAGGCCGCTTATGAAAATCTGGGTTGATGCAGACGCTTGTCCGGTTGCCATTAAGGAAGTGCTGTATCGGGCGGCAAACCGGGCGAAAGTGCCCATGGTGCTGATTGCAAACCAGATGCTGCGTGTGCCGCCATCACCGTGGATCAGAGCGCTGCAAGTACCAGCGGGTTTTGATGTGGCAGATCAACGCATTGTGCAGGAGGCCGGACAGGGGGATCTGGTGGTTACCGCAGACATCCCGCTGGCGGCCCAGGTGATTGCCAAAGGCGCTCATGTGATTGATCCGCGAGGTGAACTACTCAATCAGCACAATATTGATGGGCGGCTTACCATGCGCAATTTTATGGAAGGGTTGCGCAATAGTGGTGTGGATACCGGCGGCCCGGCCGGGCTCTCTAAATCCGATGTTCAGGCATTTGCCAACCAGTTAGATCGTTTGTTGGCAAAGCGCTCGTAGTGCGCGTTAGTGCGCACCCTTGGCGTCGGGCCGGGTTTTGTAGAAGCGTAGCGGGCTCTCGGCGGCAGCGTTCAACACACTTTGCTTGA
>CAYLWV010000091.1:0-4933 GCA_964387485.1 uncultured Dechloromonas sp.
GGGGTAGTGGCGAAAGCTGTGCGAGTTCGAGTCTCGCCGTCGGCACCAGGACAGTTGTTCGCCTGGTTCGGTTGTTGTTATGAATGTTGTGCGTCATTTAGCAAACTTTGGGTGGCTTGATGCTCGAAAATTACTTTCCGATCCTGGTGTTCGTTGTGGTTGGCCTCGCAGTGGGCGTGCTGGCCCGTGTGCTGAACCATGTCGTTGCACCGAACAATCCTGACAGCGAAAAACTCTCCGCTTACGAGTGCGGCTTCGAAGCTTTTGAAGATGCGCGGATGAAGTTTGATGTTCGCTATTACCTGATTGCGATTCTGTTCATCCTCTTCGATCTGGAAATTGCTTTCCTGTTCCCCTGGGCTGTTGTGGTGAAAGAGGTGGGCATGGCTGGCTTTATTGCCATGATGGTCTTCTTGGGCATCCTGGTGGTCGGCTTCATCTACGAGTGGCGCAAGGGCGCCCTTGAGTGGGAGTAAGCGATGTCGAAGATTCAGGGCGTCCTCAATGAAGGCTTTGTCACCACGACGGCTGACAAGCTGATCAACTACTGCCGCACGGGTTCGCTGTGGCCGATGACCTTTGGTCTGGCTTGTTGTGCGGTTGAAATGATTCACGCCGGTACATCGCGTTACGATCTGGACCGCTTCGGTATGGTGTTCCGTCCGAGTCCGCGTCAGTCCGATCTGATGGTGGTGGCCGGTACGCTGACCAACAAAATGGCGCCGGCGCTGCGTAAGGTGTATGACCAGATGGCTGAGCCGCGTTGGGTCGTATCGATGGGTTCGTGTGCTAACGGTGGTGGTTACTACCACTACTCTTACTCGGTGGTGCGTGGTTGTGACCGTATTGTGCCGGTCGATATCTATGTGCCAGGCTGCCCGCCGACGGCTGAAGCGCTGCTGTATGGTTTGATCCAGCTGCAGAACAAGATCCGTCGTACCAGTACGATCGCCCGCTGAGAACGATAAAAGGGACCACGATCATGACGCAAAATACGCAAGTCCTCGCCGATGCGCTGCAGCAGATTCTGGGCAGTGCGATTGTTCGCATCAAGCAGAATCTGGGCGAGGTGACCATTGATGTTGCTGCTGCCGATTATCACGATGTTGCGCTGAAGCTGCGCGATGCGGCTGGCCTCAAGTTCGATCAGCTGATCGACCTCTGTGGTATGGATTATTCCACCTACGGTGGTAAAGAGACGCACCCCCATCGTTTTGCTGCAGTCGTGCATCTGCTGTCGGTTGAGTTGAACCAGCGTCTTCGTGTGCGCGTGTACGCGCCGGATGACCGGATGCCAGTGGTGGATTCGCTGGTTGATGTCTGGACAGCGGCTAATTGGTTCGAGCGTGAAGCTTTCGACTTGTACGGGATTCTGTTCGTCAACCACCCGGATCTGCGTCGTATTCTGACCGATTACGGCTTTGTTGGTCACCCGTTCCGCAAAGACTTTCCGGTTTCGGGTTACGTTGAAATGCGTTACGACGATGAGCAGAAGCGTGTCATCTATCAACCTGTCACTATCGAGCCGCGCGAAAATACGCCGCGGATTGTGCGTGAAGCAACCTACGGCGAACCTGCGCGTTAATCGCGGGTTCACTTTTACAGATCAGTACGGACCTAACCGGACATCCAGGATCGCAGCATGTCAGAGATTCGTAACTACACATTGAACTTTGGTCCCCAGCACCCTTCGGCACACGGTGTGCTGCGTCTGGTGCTGGAACTGGATGGTGAAACCGTTGAGCGTGCCGACCCGCATATCGGTCTGCTCCATCGCGCGACGGAAAAGCTGGCTGAAACCCGTACGTGGGTACAGTCCGTGCCTTACATGGATCGTCTGGACTACGTGTCCACGATGTGTAACGAGCACGCTTACTGTCTGGCCATTGAAAAGCTGCTGGGTGTGCAGGTACCGGAGCGTGCCCAGTACATCCGCGTGATGTTCGACGAAGTCACCCGTCTGCTCAATCACCTGCTGTGGATCGGCTGTCACGGTCTGGACGTGGGTGCCATGACCATGGCGCTGTACACCTTCCGTGATCGTGAAGATCTGATGGACGTGTATGAATCCGTGTCGGGGGCCCGTCTGCACGCTGCGTACTTCCGTCCGGGCGGTGTGTACCGCGATCTGCCGGATGTCATGCCGAAATATGAAGTCTCGCGCTGGAAAGATGCCAAGCGCGTTGCCGAGCTGAATGAGAACCGTCAGGGTTCGCTGCTCGACTTCCTGGAAGACTTTACCAATCGTTTCCCGAAATATCTGGATGACTACCATACCCTGCTGACCGACAACCGGATCTGGAAACAGCGTCTGGTGGATATCGGTGTGGTGACGCCGGAACGTGCCCTGAATATGGGTCTTACGGGTCCGATGTTGCGTGGCTCGGGTATCGCCTGGGATCTGCGCAAGAAACAGCCGTATGAAGTGTATGACCGTCTGGATTTCGACATCCCGGTCGGCACGAATGGCGACTCCTACGACCGTTACCTGGTCCGTATGGAAGAGATGGCGCAATCCAACCGCATCATCAAACAGTGCATTACGTGGTTGCGTGCCAATCCTGGCCCGGTGATGGCCAATGACTACAAAGTGGCGCCGCCGCCGCGTGAAGCCATGAAGTCCAACATGGAAGAGCTGATCCACCACTTCAAGCTCTTCACTGAGGGCATGCATGTGCCGGAAAACGACTGCTATGCCGCTATCGAACATCCGAAGGGTGAGTTCGGTATCTATGCATCGTCGGATGGTGCCAACAAGCCGTACCGTTTGAAGATCCGCGCTCCGGGCTTTGCCCATCTGTCGGCGCTGGAAGAGATGTCGCGTGGTCACATGATCGCCGACGTGGTCACGATTATCGGGACCCAGGATATTGTTTTTGGTGAGGTTGATCGCTGATGCTGACTCAGGAAACCCTCGCGCGTTTTGATCGCGAAGTTGCCAAGTATCCGGCAGAACAGAAACAGTCTGCCGTTATGGCCTGTCTGACGCTTGCTCAGGTAGAAAAAGGCTGGCTGGATAAAGATACGATTGCCGAAGTGGCTGCGTATCTGGATATGCCGGCGATTGCTGCGGAAGAAGTGGCGACTTTCTACAACATGTACAACCTCAAGCCGGTCGGTAAGTACAAGCTGGCGGTCTGTACCTGTATTCCCTGTGCGCTGTCCGGTGGTCGTGATGCTGCGCTGTACCTGGCAGAGCGCCTCGGTATCGAACTGGGTGAGACAACGGCCGATGGTCGTTTTACGCTGGTTGAAAGCGAATGTCAGGGCGCCTGCGGTGACGCACCGGTGGCACTGGTCAACAATCACAGTATGCGCAGCTTCCTGACACCGGATAAGCTGGATCAACTGCTTGAGGAGCTGAAGTAATGGCGATGCTCGGTTCCATCAACCCGATTATGACGGCTGGCTGGCAGGGTGATGCCGGCTGGGGCATCGATGCCTACATCAAGCGTGGCGGCTACGAAGCCCTCAAAAAAGTACTGTCTGAAAAGATTCCACCGGAAGGCGTGATCGCTGAAGTCAAGAAGTCTGTGCTGCGCGGTCGTGGTGGCGCTGGCTTCCCGACGGGCCTGAAGTGGAGCTTCATGCCCCGTACGATGCCGGGTGACAAGTACATCTGCTGTAACACCGATGAAGGCGAACCGGGGACATTCAAGGATCGCGACATCATGCGTTATGACCCGCATTCGGTCATTGAAGGCATGATTATTGGCGCCTATGCTATGGGTGCTACCCGTGGTTATAACTATATCCACGGCGAAATCTACGAACTTTACGAGCGCTTTGAAGCGGCATTGGCTGAAGCGCGTGCCGCCGGTTTCCTTGGTCAGAACATCTTGGGTAGCGATCACTCGTTCGAGCTGTTTGCACACCATGGTTACGGTGCTTACATTTGCGGTGAAGAAACCGCACTGCTGGATTCGATTGAAGGCAAGAAGGGTCAACCGCGCTTCAAGCCGCCGTTCCCGGCCTCGTTTGGTCTGTATGGCCGTCCGACGACGGTGAACAATACCGAGACCTTTGCCTCGGTGCCGTTCATCATCCGTCTGGGTGCCGACAACTTCCTCAACGCCGGTAAGGAAAACAACGGCGGTACGAAGCTATTCTCGATCTCGGGCCACGTTGAGCGTCCGGGTAACTATGAGATCCCGCTGGGGACGCCGTTCTCGACGCTCCTGGAAATGGCGGGCGGTATGCGCGGTGGTCGCAAGCTGAAGGCTGTGATCCCGGGCGGATCGTCATCGCCGGTGCTGCCGGCGGATATTATGATGCAATGTACGATGGATTACGATTCCATCGCCAAAGCCGGTTCGATGCTGGGCTCGGGCGCTGTCATTGTGATGGACGAAACCGTCTGTATGGTCGACGTGCTGAACCGCCTGTCGTTCTTCTATCACGAAGAATCCTGCGGTCAATGTACGCCGTGCCGCGAAGGCACCAACTGGCTGTATCAGATTGTCCACCGTATCGAAAACGGTCAGGGCAAGATGGAAGATCTGGATCTGCTGTTGTCGATCTGCGGCAACATCTGCGGTCGGACCATTTGTGCACTAGGTGATGCTGCGGCATTCCCGGTCATGAGCTTCCTCAAGCATTTCCGTTCGGAGTTCGAATACCACATTCAGCACAAGACCTGTCTGGTGCCGAAAGAGGTACAGCGCTCCGGTAGTACCTTCCACAGACATCCGAACGCCGCCTGACCGGGCGTCCCGCTTCATTCATAGATCTGATTTCGCGAGTCGCACATGCTAGAAATTGAAATCGACGGCAAAAAGGCACAGGTAGCTGACGGTTCTACCGTGATGGATGCTGCCAGCCAGCTGGGTATCTCCATTCCACACTTCTGTTATCACAAGAAGTTGTCGATTGCTGCCAACTGCCGGATGTGTCTGGTTCAGGTGGAAAAAGCGCCGAAGCCGCTGCCGGCCTG
>CAYLWV010000092.1:0-1136 GCA_964387485.1 uncultured Dechloromonas sp.
CGTTACATAGGCTACGCGCTTGCTCATACTTCTGTCTCCCGATTGTTTTTGTGCGCCATAATTATGGCGTCCTGTTTTGCATCCTGTAACAAATCCACGCATTTGTAAATACGCAGAGCACAAAGTGTTATAGATACTTTATGCATGCTCACTTTCCTCGCAAAATCTTTCAGCTAGCTGACAAGTTCATTCCTGTAGGATGCCTGCATGAACCTTTCCCGTGCTCCGGTACTAACCATTGTGATTGCCCAGCTGTTCGGTACGTCGTTGTGGTTTTCAGCCAATAGTGCGGCCGGGAGCCTGATGCAGGCCTGGGGCATCAGCGAAGCCGATATTGGCTGGTTAACCAACGCCGTGCAGCTAGGATTTATCTGCGGGACGCTGAGTTTTGCGCTCACCGGACTAGCTGATCGCTTTGAAGCCAGCCGTATTTTTACGTTGTGTGCGCTGCTTGGTGCCGTTGCCAATGCGCTGTTTGCGTTGACGGCCACCGATCTGGCCAGCGGCCTACCATTGCGCTTTGTGGTCGGTTTCTGTCTGGCCGGTGTTTACCCGCTCGGCATGAAGCTCGTGGTCAGCTGGGTACCGGAGCGAGCCGGGACGGCGCTGGCACAACTGGTCGGCATGCTGACGCTGGGCAGCGCTCTGCCCCATGGGGTTCGACTGGTCGGCGCCGATTGGCCCTGGCAATTCAGTATTCTGACGTCTTCCCTGCTCGCCATCATTGCCGCCGTTCTGATCTGGCAACTCGGTGACGGACCGCATCTGAAACGCGCAGCGGGTGCATCGCATATCCGCCTGGGTCGCGTACTGCTGGCCTTCAGTATTCCGCAGTTCCGGGCATCGGCGCTGGGTTACTTCGGTCACCAGTGGGAGCTCTATGCCTTCTGGACACTCACCCCAGCCTTGCTGATCGCCTCGGGTCTGGCGACGCCAAAAACACCGATGCTCTCCGGCTTAGCTTTTCTGATCATCGGCATCGGTAGCCTGGGTTGTCTTGCGGGCGGCTGGTGGAGCCAGCGCATCGGCAGTGCCCGCGTAGCCGCGACGGCGCTGGCACTTTCAGCGCTATGCTGCCTGATCTTTCCATGGTTCAGTGATGCAACACCGGCCTGGATACTCGGCCTTTTCCTGAT
>CAYLWV010000092.1:1236-4913 GCA_964387485.1 uncultured Dechloromonas sp.
TCTTTCCATGGTTCAGTGATGCAACACCGGCCTGGATACTCGGCCTTTTCCTGATCTGGGGCTTCAGTGTTGTGGCCGATTCCCCCCACTTCTCGGCCCTATCGGCGAAGGCCTGCCCTCCTGAGATTGTGGGCAGTGCCCTGACTCTGCAGAACGCGATTGGCTTTGCAATCACCATGGTCTCGATCCAGATCGGCACGGCCGTTGTCGAGTTCGCGGGCACGTATACTGCCTGGTTACTGCTTCCAGGCCCACTGCTCGGCCTCTGGGGCCTGGCACCGCTTTGGCGCAAACCTGTTCAGCCATATCCATCGAAAACTTGAATTTCATCATGTTCCGTCAGCTCCGCACCGCACTTTCTGCCCCCAACGCCATGACCGTGACGCTGGCTGCCGCCGGCATCCTGATGGTGACTATGGGCACGAGACAATCACTGGGGCTCTTCGTGTCGCCCATCAACTCAGCGACCGAAATCGGCATTGTCGGCATCAGCCTGGCACTGGCCATCGGGCAGTTCAGCTGGGGGCTGGCGCAACCCGTGGCCGGCTGGCTGTCGGATCGTTACGGGCCATCTTGTGTGCTGGTGGCCGGTATCGCGCTCCTGGCGCTGGGCTGTGCTTTGGCACCCTATCTGCTCACCGGCATGGGTCTGATTGTGACGCTGGGTATTCTGGCTGCAGTCGGTTCCGGCTTTGGCAGTTTTTCGGTGCTTATTGGCGCAACGGCCCAACGCATATCGCCTGAGGCTCGCGGCCCGGCTTCTGGCGTGATTAATGCCGGTGGCTCACTAGGCCAGTTTATCGGCGCACCGATTTTTCAGGGGCTGATCCAGACTATCGGCTGGGTCGGCTCGCTCTGGGCGATGGCACTGCTGTCGCTGAGTGCGCTGCCCCTCATCGGTAAACTCACCGGTGGCCACGCGCCTAAAACACATGCACACAATCTGGCCGATGCCGACCCCTTCGGCAAAACGATTCGCAACGCTTTGGGCAACCCCAGTTACTTTTTGCTGAACCTCGGGTTTTTTACCTGCGGCTTTCATATCGCGTTTCTGGTCACCCACCTACCGGGTGAAGTCAGTCTGTGTGGCTTGCCAGCCTCGGTGGCGAGTGGTGCGTTGGCCATCATCGGTCTGAGCAATATTTTCGGGAGCCTCTACGCTGGCCAGTGCGTCGCCCGCTATAAAAGCAAATACATTCTGGCGGCCATGTATGGTAGCCGTGTCTTACTGATTGCCGGCTATCTGCTACTGCCCAAAAATGAATGGACGTTCTATCTGTTTGCGGCCGGCCTTGGTTTTACGTGGCTGGCCACCGTGCCACCCACTGCCTCGATTGTCGGCAAGCTCTTCGGCTTGCGGTATCTGGCCACGCTTTTTGGCGTTTCCATGCTTTCACATCAGGTCGGGGCTTTTTTTGGTGCCTATCTGGGCGGCGTTGCTCTGGCCGAATGGGGTAATCTGGACGCCATGTGGATCGCCGACATGGCACTGGCCGGTCTGGCTGCTCTGGTCAACCTGCCGATCCGCGAACCCGCGCTTAAAACCTGAACACCATGACAGATCTCACACTCTGGCTATCACTCGGCTTAACCGGTCTGATCATCGGTTTGCTGATCAGCCTGGCGGTTGCAGCGATCACTAATGGCTTCTGCGAATATCTGAGCAAGGGCAGTTCCCAACGCTTCTGCGGTCTGAGTATGCTGCTGATCTATCTGCCGTTGTTTGCGGGGATCTTGCATCACGTGATGGCGGAGGCGCTGTACCCCATGCTTATTGGCATTCTGTGCAGCAGTGCAGTGATCAGCCTATCGGTATACCGACAGAATATCCGGGCATTAAAAAACCCGCTATCGTTACCGAAAGCGGGTTGATCGTCTTGCATCAGGTTTTTGGTGGGTCGTGACGGGCTCGAACCGCCGACATTCTGAGTGTAAGGCAGATCAGAGTTTATCCAACGCTTCTATTAATTCCGGCACTGCGTTTTTTACGGTGTCCCAAACAACGGCATGATCCAACTCGAAATAACCATGCGCCATTCTGTTTCGCATGCCTTTCATCTTTAACCAAGGCACGTCAGGGCTGTGTTTAGCAAATGGTGCATCTTCTTCCAAAATTTTCGATGCCAATTCACCGATAACCAACAGCTTCATAATAACGGCATCCAGAGTTTTAGGATCCCGTTCAAAGGCAGCCTGATCTAAACCTAAAACATACTCCCGAGCTTGGCGCGCAGCATGGCGCATCAAATCCACATGCAAGGATGTCCGCTCTTGTTGAGTCGTCATACCGGCAAGGCTTCGCTCAGCACGAGATCTCTAAACTGTAGCGGAAGATCTTTAGGCACCAATACGTCTACCGGGACACCAAGCCGCTCTTCTAGTTCAATCTGGATCGCACCCAGATCAAACAAGGTCGCACCTTGCGCTGGATCAACCAGCAAATCAAGATCACTACCCTCTTTATCAACACCATGCAAAACCGATCCGAACACACGCGGATTTTTTGCACGATAGCGTTCAACCACGGTTCGGATGAGTTCGCGATGCACCTGGAGAGCAACTGAGGGTTTCATGCGTTTATTTAACCATAGTTTCAAAGTTAAACGCTGAACAACAAAAAACCCGCCATCGTTACCGAGAGCGGGTTGATCGTCTTGCATCAGGTTTTTGGTGGGTCGTGACGGGCTCGAACCGCCGACATTCTGCGTGTAAGGCAGACGCTCTACCAACTGAGCTAACGACCCTTCCTGAAGCAGGCAAGATTATACCTGATTACGCCTGATCCTGCAGCTGGGCTGCCTGCGTTTTGCGCAGCGCTGCTTCCAGCTCGGTAATACGCTCCAGTAAACGGAAGCCGAGCGCCAGGGCATGCACGTCGAGATCCAGCTCCAGATCCTCACGGATGCGGCGCAGACGGCGCGCCAAGGTCATGGCTTCACTATCAAACGCCCAATCGCTGAGGCTCTGGCCGGCCGGTTTGAGGACACCGACTTCAACGAGGGATACAACGTCGGTCTGCTGCAAACCGGCGACCTGGGTGAATTCGCTGACGCTGAGCCAGGTTGCTTCCAGTGTGGTGATGTGTTCAGTCATGGCCAACCTCAAGCCTGGCGATGTGCTTCGGCCACAAAGTGACCGCGCGGGTTAAAGGTGGATGCTTCAGCCAGCTGCTGATATAGCGCTTTTTCGGCATCGTTGAGTTGGGTCGGACTGGCAATCTGCACGATGACATACAGATCCCCCTGCCCCTCTTTGGGTTTGGGTAAGCCACGGCCACCCAGGCGCAATTTGCGCCCGGCCGGTGTACCGGCAGGGATCTTCATGCGCACGGCACCATCTAGTGTCGGCACATCGATCTCTGCGCCCAGCGCGGCTTCCCAGGGTGTGATGGGCAGATCAAGGAACAGGTCATGGCCATCTGCCCGGAACAGCGGATGCGGATGCAAGGCAATATTCAGGTACAGATCGCCGTTGGGGCCGCCGTTGAAACCCTTACCGCCCTTGCCGGGCAGTCGCATTTTCTGGCCATCGGTGGCGCCTTTGGGAATGCGTGCCTTGAATACCTGGGGTACGCGATGGACACGCCCCTGCGCATCGTACTCGGGCATTTCCAGATTGAGCTCAAGCGTGGTGCCTTTGGCCGCATCGTCCAGCGAGATGTGTGCGGTGACTTCAAA
>CAYLWV010000093.1:0-4815 GCA_964387485.1 uncultured Dechloromonas sp.
ACTGCCGGATGTGTCTGGTTCAGGTGGAAAAAGCGCCGAAGCCGCTGCCGGCCTGCGCAACGCCTGTGACCAATGGCATGAAGGTGTTCACCCATTCTGATCTGGCTGTAAAGGCTCAGAAGGGCGTGATGGAGTTTCTGCTGATCAATCACCCGCTGGATTGCCCGATCTGCGATCAGGGCGGTGAATGTCAGCTGCAGGATCTGGCAGTTGGTTATGGTCAGTCCGGTTCGCGCTTTACCGAAGAAAAACATGTGGTGTTCCACAAGAATGTTGGCCCGCTGATTTCGATGGAAGAAATGAGCCGCTGCATTCACTGTACCCGTTGCGTGCGTTTCGGCCAGGAAGTGGCCGGCGTCATGGAACTGGGCATGGTCAACCGCAACGTGCATTCCGAAATCACTACTTTTGTCGGTAAGACCGTCGATTCCGAGCTATCGGGCAACATGATCGATATCTGCCCGGTGGGTGCGCTGACATCGAAGCCGTTCCGTTATTCGGCCCGGACCTGGGAACTGCAGCGTCGCAAGTCGGTGTCGCCGCATGACTCGACCGGTGCCAATGTCACCGTTCAGGTCAAGGGTGATGTGGTCAAGCGTGTGCTGCCGTTCGACAATGAAAACGTCAACGAGTGCTGGATCTCCGATAAGGATCGCTTCTCGTACGAAGGTTTGAATAGTGCGGATCGTCTGCTGAAGCCGATGCTGAAACAGGGCGGTCAATGGCAGGAAGTGGAGTGGAACGAAGCCCTGGATTACGTGGCTCATGGTCTGCGCACGATTGCCAAGGATGCCGGTGGCGATCAGATTGCGACCGTCGTCAGCCCGCATGCCACGCTGGAAGAAATGGCCCTGGCGGGTCGTATCACCCGTGCACTGGGTTCGGACAACATCGATTTCCGTCTGCGTCAGCAGGATTTCCGTGCTGATGCACAACGCCCGGGCGCCGCACCGTGGCTGGGTCTGCCGCTGGCGGATTTGAGCAACGTTGATGCGGCCCTGATTGTTGGCAGTTTCCTGCGTAAGGATTCACCGCTGGTGGCACAGCGTCTGCGTTATGCGGCCCGTAACGGTGCCGAAGTTTTCTCGGTCAATGTCAGCAGTGATGACTCGCTCATCAAGCATGCCGGCATGATTTACACGCCGCCTGGTCAGCTGGTGGCGGCGTTGGCCGGCGTTGTTCGTGCGGCTGCCGACATCAAGGGTGTTCAGGCGTCTGCCCTGGCTTCAACCGGTAACGCCGGTGCACTGGAGCGCAAGATTGCGACAGCACTGATCGGTGACGGTGAAGGCGCACCGCGTGCCATTCTGCTGGGGAACCTAGCACAACAGCACGTCGATTACTCGCTGCTCGAGCAGCTAGCCGGTGAACTGGCCACCCTGACCGGTGCTGCTGCCGGCACGGTGGGTGAAGCCGCCAACTCGGTCGGCGGTTACGTTGCTAAAGCTTGCCCGCAACAGGGTGGTCGTGACGCATCGCGTCTGTTTGCCGAACCACGCAAGGCCTATGTCCTGTTTGGTTGCGAACCGTCGCTGGATGTGGCCAACCCGGCCCAGGCGCTGCGTGCCCTGAATGCTGCAGATATGGTTGTGCAGTTCGCGACCTTCAAGGATGCCGACGCCATGGCGTATGCCGATGTGCTGCTGCCGCTGTCGCCGTATACTGAAACCTCCGGTACCTTCATCAACAATGAAGGCCGCGTGCAATCCTTCGTTGGCGTTGTCAAGCCTGCCGGCCTATCGCGTCCGGGCTGGAAACTGCTGCGCGTACTCGGCAACCTGCTCGACGTCGAGCGTTTTGATTACCTGAGCAGCGAAGACGTGCGTAACGACATTCTTGGCACTGACAGTGTTCTGCCGGAAGGGTCGCTGGCCTGTGTGTTGCCGGTGACGGATACTGCGCCGACGGTGGTTGCCGGTAACGGTCTGCAGCGTATTGCCGATGTGCCCATTTACTTTGCTGATCCGCTGGTGCGTCGCTCACCGTCGCTGCAGAAGACCCGCGATGCACAGGCGCCGGTAGCCCGCATGAGTGCGGCCACACTGGCTGGCATTGGTGCTGCTGACGGCCGCTCGGTGCGTGTCAAGGGTAGCGAAGGCGCTGCGCTACTGAATGCCGTACTCGATAACACCGTGCCGGACGGTTGCGTCCGCATCGCTGCCGCGCATCCGTCGACAGCGACCATCGGTGCCTTGAATGACATGATCGTTGTGGAGTGTGTCTGATGGATGCCCTGATTCAAGTTGGTCAAAATCTTTTCGGGGCAGCCTGGCCACTCATCTGGTCGGTCGTCAAGATTGTATGCATCGTTGCGCCGCTGCTGCTGGCGGTTGCTTACCTGACGTACTTCGAACGTAAGGTCATCGGTTACATGCAGATCCGTATCGGCCCGAACCGTGTCGGTCCGTGGGGTCTGCTGCAGCCAATCGCCGATGGTCTGAAACTGTTGCTCAAAGAAAGCATCGTTCCGACGGTGGCCAGCAAAGGCCTCTTCATTCTGGCACCGGTGTTGTCGATTGCACCGGCACTGGTTGCCTGGGCCGTGATTCCCTTTGCGGATGGCCTGGTGCTGGCGGATATTGATGCCGGCCTGTTGTTTGTGCTGGCGTTGTCGTCCGTGGGTATTTACGGTGTCATCCTCGCCGGCTGGTCGTCGAACTCCAAGTATGCCTTCCTCGGTGCCATGCGCTGTGCGGCCCAGATGGTTTCATATGAAATCGCCATGGGTTTTGCCTTGGTCTGCGTGCTGATGGTGTCGCAGAGCCTGAATCTGTCGGATATCGTGAATGGCCAGGCCAAGGGTCTGTTTGCCGATTATGGTGTGGGTGCACTCTCCTGGAACTGGCTGCCGCTGTTCCCGATGTTCCTCGTCTATTTCATCTCGGGTGTGGCTGAAACCAACCGTGCGCCGTTTGACGTGGCAGAAGGCGAATCGGAAATCGTGGCCGGTTTCCACGTCGATTATTCGGGTATGGCCTTTGCGCTGTTCTTCCTGGCCGAATATGCCAACATGATCCTGATTGCTTTCCTGACCTCGATCATGTTCCTGGGTGGCTGGCTGTCACCGGTCGGTTTCCTGCCGGACGGTTTCTTCTGGCTGGCACTGAAGGCTTCGGCGCTGCTGTTCCTCTTCCTGTGGTTCCGCGCCACATTCCCGCGCTACCGCTATGATCAGATCATGCGTCTGGGCTGGAAGGTGTTTATCCCCCTGACAATCATCTGGCTGGTCGTCGTTGGCGTCTGGTTGATTTCTCCGCTCAATATCTGGAACTAAGATCATGGGTGCCATTAGCGAATTCGTCACCAAGAGCAAACAGGTTGTTAACAGCCTGTTCCTCAAAGAGCTCCGCAAGGGTCTGAGCGTTACCGGTTGGTATTTTTTCCAGCCGAAGATCACGGTTCAGTATCCGGAAGAAAAGACACCGCAAAGCCGCCGCTTCCGCGGTCTGCATGCCCTGCGTCGCTATCCTAATGGGGAAGAGCGTTGCATTGCCTGTAAGCTTTGCGAAGCGATCTGTCCGGCCTTGGCCATTACCATCGAATCCGATCAACGCGATGACGGTAGCCGCCGCACCACACGCTATGACATTGATCTGACCAAGTGCATTTTCTGCGGTTTCTGTGAAGAAGCCTGCCCGGTTGACGCGATTGTTGAGACCCGTGTTTTCGAATATCACGGCGAAGCCCGTGGTGACCTGTACTACACCAAGCAGATGCTGCTGGCCAACGGGGATCGCTATGAATCCCAGATCGCTGCAGATCGTGCTGGCGATGCACCTTACCGCTAAGGATCACAGATGGAATTCAAACTGATCTTCTTCTACGTGCTGTCGGCCATTCTGGTAGGCTCAGGCCTTGCCGTGATTACGGCACGTAACCCGGTGGTTGCCGCCATGTTCCTGGTTCTCAGCTTCTTTACGGCGGGTGCCGTGTGGATGTTGGCCCAGGCCGAGTTTCTCGCCATTGTGCTGATTCTGGTCTACGTGGGCGCTGTCATGGTGCTCTTCCTGTTCGTGGTCATGATGCTCGACATCAATTTTGACCGCATGCGTCAGGGATTCTGGAGCTATCTGCCGCTAGGTTCCCTGATCGGCATCCTGATGATTCTGGAAATGAGCATTGTGCTGGGTGGCCAGTATTTCCAGGTGTTTGATACACCGCTGCCGCCGGAACTGGCTGATTCGTCGAACACCAAGGATCTGGGCCTGCTGCTCTACACCCAGTACACCTATCCGGATCAGGTGGCTGCTGCCATCCTGCTGGTTGCCATTATTGCCGCCATTATCCTGACCTTCCGTGGCCGTAAGGACTCGAAGAAGCAGGTCATTGCCGACCAGGTTGCCGTCAAGGCTGCCGACCGTCTGCGCGTGGTCAAGATGGATGCTGTTAAACCTCAACCTGCTGCACCTGCACCGGAAACCGGTGACGGCGCATCGCAGTAACCCCAGACCGAGCTAGAACCGGAGACTGCCTTGCTGACCCTCTCACATTTCCTCGTCCTGGCCGCTGTGCTTTTCGGCATCAGCGTGATCGGCCTGTTCCTGAACCGGAAGAATCTGATCATCCTGCTGATGGCCATCGAACTGATGCTGCTTGCCGTCAACACCAACTTCATTGCCTTCTCTCATTTCCTCCAGGATCTGAATGGGCAGGTGTTTGTGTTCTTTATCCTGGCTGTGGCCGCTGCTGAATCGGCGATTGGTCTGGCTATTCTGGTAGTACTGTTCCGCAATCTGTCCACGATCCACGTGGATGATCTTGACCGTATGAAGGGCTAAGCAGGAATCGTCTCATGGACATGAAATCCCTTTACCT
>CAYLWV010000094.1:0-3359 GCA_964387485.1 uncultured Dechloromonas sp.
CCCTTGAGGGTTTCCGGCACTTCTTCGTTGATGATGCGCTGGGCCAGGCCTTCGACGATGGCCGTCTTACCCACACCCGGTTCACCGATGAGGACGGGGTTGTTCTTGCTGCGACGTTGCAGAATCTGGATGGAACGACGGATTTCGTCATCGCGGCCAATCACCGGATCCAGCTTGCCCAGGCGGGCACGCTCGGTCAGATCGAGGCAGTATTTTTTCAGCGCTTCACGCTGGCTTTCGGCATCGGACGAATCGACATTCTGACCGCCGCGCACAGCCTGGATGGCCAGCTCCAGCGACTTGCGGTTCAAGCCGTTGTCGCGGCACAGACGGCCGGTTTCGCCCTTGTCATCACACAGGGCGAGCAAAAAGAGCTCCGAGGCAATGAACTGGTCACCACGCTTGGCGGCTTCCTTGTCGCAGAGGTTGAGCAGGTTGCCCAGATCGCGCGAGGCCTGCATTTCGCCACCGGTGCCCTGCACCTGCGGCAGACGCTTGACCAGCGCCTCGGTTTCACGGGTGAGCGCCGTCACATTCACGCCGGCACGTTCGAGCAACGAGCGGACCCCACCATCCGACTCCTGAATCATCGCCAGCAGCAGATGCGCCGGTTCGATGAAGCCACAATCGTTGGCGAGTGCAATGCTCTGGGCATCGGCCAGAGCCTGTTGGAACTTCGTGGTCAGTTTATCGAATCGCATAGTCATCCTTGGTGTTTTTATATTTGGCGTCAGGTTGCCTTCTATTCACCCGCTCGCCATGATCTTTTGGCAATATGTAGGCTAAACCTCTTTTTTCAAGTCCCGCATTCTTAAAACTCGTGCTTAAAGCCAGTGTAGCCCAACCCGGAGTAAACGAATGAATCCCTTGGTGGCACCACCCATGACGGGTTCCATCCATGGAACACCCGGCAACCACGCTAAAGTGATCAGTCCGGCGGCAGCAGCAACGCTGGTGGGTTCCGGTGACACGCTAGCCACCTGCGGCTTTGTCGGTATCGGCTTCCCGGAAAATCTGGCAGTAGCGCTGGAGCAGCATTTCCTGCAGACGGGGCAGCCCCGTGACCTGACCCTGGTGTTTGGGGCGGGTCAGGGAGACGGCAAGGACCGCGGGCTAAACCACCTGGCACCTGCGGGTCTGCTCAAACGTGTGATCGGTGGTCACTGGGGACTGATTCCAAAACTGGGGGCACTGGCCACCAATAACCAGATCGAAGCCTACAACCTGCCCCAGGGCGTGCTCTCGCAACTCTACCGAGACATTGCCTCCGGCAAACCCGGGCTGCTCACCCATGTGGGCCTGCATACCTACGTGGACCCACGCCATGGCGGCGGCAAGCTGAATGCGCGGACGACGGAAGACTATGTCTTCCTGACCGAAATCGACGGCCAGGAATACCTGCGTTATAAAACCTTTCCGATCGACGTTGCCTTCCTGCGTGGCACCACCGCCGACAGTGCCGGTAATATCACCATGGAAAACGAAGCCCTGACGCTGGAATCTCTGGCGGTGGCCATGGCCACCCACAACTCTGGTGGCAAGGTCATTGTCCAGGTCGAACGTCTGGCGGAACGCGGCACCCTAAAACCTAAGGATGTACGCATTCCCGGGATGCTGGTTGACTACGTGGTCGTCGCTGAAAACCTGGCCTACCATCAACAGACCTTTGCCGAGCAGTTCAACCCGGCCTTTGCCGGTCATGAACGCATCGCGCTGGATGCGGTAACGCCGATGCCCCTATCGGAACGCAAGATTATTGCCCGTCGGGCGGCGCTCGAGCTGCGGCCGGGATCCATTGTGAATCTGGGCATCGGCATGCCGGAAGGCGTGGCCACTGTTGCTGCCGAAGAAGGCATCAGTGATTTCATGACGCTGACAGCGGAACCCGGTATTGTGGGTGGCATTCCCCAGGGCGGACTCAACTTCGGCGCCGCGGTCAACCATGATGCAGTCATCGACCAGCCCTATCAGTTTGATTTCTATGACGGCGGTGGCATTGACATCGCCTTTCTGGGGCTGGCCCAGGCCGACGCCCAGGGCAATCTGAATGTATCGAAGTTCGGCCCCAAACTGGCCGGGTCCGGTGGCTTTATTGATATCAGTCAGTCATCCAAGAAGGTGGTGTTTGTGGGTACCTTCACCGCCGATGGCCTGAAAGTTGACGTTGAGGACGGCCAGCTGCGTATCACCCGGGAGGGCCAGGTCCGCAAATTCGTGCAACAGGTTGAACAATGCACCTTTAGTGGCCGCTATGCCGGCCAACGCCAACAGCCGGTCCTCTACATTACCGAGCGTTGCGTCTTCGAGCTGTGCCCGGAAGGTGTGATGCTTCGCGAGATCGCGCCGGGTATCGACCTCGAACATGACATTCTGGCGCATATGGACTTCAGGCCATTGATCAGCCCTACCCTTAAAATCATGGACCCGACGATTTTCCAGCCAGGACCGATGGCGCTGGCGCAACGTGCGGCACACATGACTGCTTAACTTCTCAGACTTTTCACAGGATTTCCCATGCGTTTCTGCCATACACTTCTGGCTACTCTGAGCTTGGCCACCAGCCTGCTGCTGAGTAGCTACGCCACCGCCCAGACCACCGAAGCTAGCGAACAGGCACCACTCAATGGCCCGGTGATCCAGCGGATTCGGGAGCGCCAGGCGCTGACCATTGCCTACCATCCGAACATGGCCCCCTTCTCACTGCTCGGTGATGATGGGCAACCCACCGGCTACACCATTGATCTCTGCAAAATCATTGCCTCGCAGCTGGTGAACCAGCTCGACCTGAAGCTGATGGATGTACGCTGGGTCAAAACCAATACCCGGTCGCGCTTTGATGCCATCGCATCCGGCGAGGCTGATCTGGAGTGCTCGGCCACCTCCAACACGCTGGATCGTCAGCGCCAATTCGGCTTCAGCCTGACGACCTTTATCCAGGGCGCCACCTTCGCCGTGCGTAATGATGCCGATCTGGAAAAACCGGACCACCTGAATTCCAAAAAAGTAGCTGTCGTCCGCGACAGCACCACCAGCAAGCTTCTAAAACAGGCTGTAGCCAGCGGCCAGATGCAGGCCACGCTGGTAGACGCCAAGAGCTTCGAGGCGGCCGCCAATATGCTGGCCAACAAAGACGTGGATGCGATTGCTGGTGACCGCCTGGTCATGTTTGATCAGTTGATCCGTTCCAAGCTGGGCACCCGCTTCCGTCTGTTGCCGCAGGATTTTGCGCCGGAATACTATGCCGTGATGATGGCGCCGAACGACCCGGATTTCCGCTGGGCGGTGAACGCCACGCTGTCGCGCACCTTCCGCACACCGGTGATTGGCGAGCTCTTCCAGCGCTGGTTCGGTTCGCTGAA
>CAYLWV010000094.1:3459-4802 GCA_964387485.1 uncultured Dechloromonas sp.
GAATCTGGACGCGCGCTACGAACCCCTGATGGCGCAATACCAGCCTTTCGACAATCTGTATCCGCCGCCGATCAGCAATCATCGCCCACACACCAGCCTGGTTGAACGGGTCGGCAAAAGTACCGAAGATGTGATCGATGACACCCGCGATCAAGTGGTGTTCATCGGCCAGCTGGCCAGTAATCTCGGCTGGGCGTTCCGCAACCCGCGCTTGGTGCGTTGGAACGATTTTGTGGCCGTTGCGGTCGAGGCTGGTGTCGCTGCGCTCCCAATCGTCTCGCTGGTGGCCTTTCTGATCGGTGTGATTCTCGCCTTCCAGTCGGCCATTGGCCTCAAACAATTCGGCGCGGAAACCTTTGTCGCCAATCTGGTGTCGTTGTCGATCTTCCGCGAACTCGGCCCCTTGATGACCGCCATTCTGTTGGCGGGTCGTTCATCTGCTGCCTTTGCTGCAGAAATCGGTACGATGACCGTGAACAACGAGGTGGATGCTCTGGTCACCGGCGGCATCGACCCAATCCGCTTTCTGGTACTGCCCCGCCTGCTGGCAGGCCTGCTGGTCGCCCCTATCCTTTCTCTGTTTTCCGATCTGATTGGTATCTTTGCCGCTTCACTGACCATGCTGGCCTACCAGGTACCAATGGTGACCTTTTATGAGGCCGTTCTGAAAACGATTCACCTCAATGACATTCTGTCCGGGCTGACCAAGTCCCTGCTCTTCGGTCTGATCATTGCCGGTGTTGGCTGCTTACGCGGCATGCAAACCGGCACCGGCGCTGCAGCCGTGGGTCTGTCGGCAACACGCGCCGTTGTGACCAGCCTGATTCTGATCGTGATGGTCGACGGCCTGTTTGCCTACATTTCGTACAAGACCGGGTTCTGATGGCCATGACCGAGTCCGCACAAATACCACTGACCACGGTCTCCGGCCCGGAGAACATGATCGAGGTCAAAGATCTGACCGTGGGTTATGGCAGCAACATCGTTCTACAAAACCTCAACTTCTCGGTCAAACGTGGTGAAGTGTTCGTGATTCTGGGTGGCTCGGGCTGCGGCAAATCCAGCCTGCTCAAGAACATGATCGGCCTCTATGAACCGCCGCAGGGCTCGGTCATGATCGAAGGCCAAAATATCGTGACTGCGGATGGTGCCGCGCGCCAGCAAATCCTGACACGCTTTGGTGTCATGTATCAGCAAGGGGCCCTGTTTGGCTCGATGACCCTGCTGGAAAACGTACGCCTCTTTCTTGAGGAGTACACCCGGTTAAGCGAAGACGAGATGTCTTTGATTGCCCGCTGCAAACTGGACCTGGTGGGTTTACTCCCCTTCGAGTCTTTCATGCC
>CAYLWV010000095.1:0-4800 GCA_964387485.1 uncultured Dechloromonas sp.
GAAGAAATGGGCCGTCTGCAAGAGCGTATTACCTCAACCAAGACCGGTTCGATTACGTCGATTCAGGCCGTTTACGTGCCTGCCGATGACTTGACCGACCCGTCGCCTGCCACCACCTTCCTGCACTTGGACTCGACCGTCGTTCTGTCGCGTGACATCGCCGCGCTGGGTATCTACCCGGCCGTGGATCCGCTCGACTCGACTTCGCGTCAGCTCGACCCGCACGTCGTTGGTGAAGAGCACTACAAGGTTGCTCGTGGCGTTCAGCAGACGCTGCAGCGCTACAAAGAACTGCGCGACATCATCGCGATTCTGGGTATGGACGAACTGGCTCCGGACGATAAGCTCGCCGTTGCCCGCGCCCGTAAGATCCAGCGCTTCCTGTCGCAGCCGTTCCACGTGGCTGAAGTGTTTACCGGTTCTCCGGGTAAGTATGTATCCCTCAAGGACACGATCAAGGGCTTCAAGATGATCGTTGAAGGTGAGCTGGATCATCTGCCGGAACAGGCTTTCTACATGGTGGGTTCGATCGAAGAAGCCATCGAAAAAGCCAAGACCCTGCAGTAACCGGAAGTTCCATCCCCCCGCCGCGTTGGAAGACGCGGCGGATCAGGAGCAAATATGGCATTAAGAATTCATGTAGACGTTGTCAGTGCCGAAGAGATGATTTTCTCGGGCGAGGCTGATCACGTGGTTCTGCCGGGCGAATCGGGCGAGCTGGGTATCTGGCCGCGCCACACCCCGCTGCTGACACGCATCCGTCCGGGTGCCGTCCGTATTAAGCTGCCGGAAGGCGGCGAAGAGTTCGTCTATGTTTCCGGCGGTATGCTGGAAGTGCAGCCGACGATGGTGACGGTTCTGGCAGACACGGCGATTCGCGCTCACGATCTTGATGAAGCTCGTGCTCTGGAAGCCAAAAAGGCTGCAGAAGAGCTGCTCAAGAATCGCGACACCAGCATGGACTACGCCAAGGCCGAAGCAGAACTGGCCGACGCAATTGGTCAGCTGGCTGCGATTAAGAAACTGCGCAACAAGCACTAAGTTTCAGGCAGCAATGCCTCAAACGAAAAGGCCACCTTCGGGTGGCCTTTTTATTGACGATCAGTACCTTGTTAGTGCAGCTGATAGTTCGCGTCCGGCGTCATGAAAGCCGGAAGTGACTTGGCATCGTTCATCTCAAGTTGATTAATTTCGATTGTGGTACACATGGCGTCCAGTGCCAGATCATTGGGGGCAGTACCGAAGGGTTCTTCGATCTCTTCTGCCACGTACTCCAGTGAGAGAAAGGTGTAGGAGATAAAGACAGAGATCAGTGGTGTCAGATAGTGCAGGTCATCCACGAGTGCGAATGGCAGGATGGTGCAGAACAGATACACAGTTCTTCGCAGAATCAGGCCGTAGGCATAGGGAATCGGTGTGTTTGATATCCGCTCACAGGCACCCTGTATATGGGCCATTTCGTTAAGGTTTTTATCAACATCGGCAAACAAAATATCGCTGATCCGTCCGCGATGATATTGCTGACCAAGCCACTCACCCAGCAGTAACAGGATCCGGTTGGTACGCAGCGGGCTATTGAGGACGTCGGTAAGATAGGCCTCCGGAAGTAGTCGCTCAAGGTCTGCACGGGCATCGGTGCCACGTAACTGGTGTTTAAGGGACCAGCTGAAAGCGCTGAGAAATTGAGCAACCAGTTGGCTGTCTGCCGGATTATTGAGAACACTCTTCACCTGTCGCAGTATCGAGCGCGTGGTGATCAGCAGCATGCCCCACAGGCACCGTGCTTCATTGAAGCGCGCATAGCTAGTGTTGGTGCGAAATCCTAGAAAGATGGCAATGGCGATGCCCAGTAGGCTGAAGGGCGCTGTTGTGACATGGAGGCCCAGGCTATCGTAATAGGGCAATATCACCACGGCACTGATGGCGACTGCCAGATTCAGCATCAGCCTCGACAGGATGTTCGGGAGTACCGAACCCCGCCAGTTAAATAGGGAGAGGAACCAATGCTGATGGGGTCGAACAATCATGCCAGGCTCCTCTCACGCGCTTATAACAACACCCGTTCGATGCTGCCGCTATTGGCCGTTTTTACATAGTCGGCCATCCAGTTGTCACCCAGCAGATGCTTTGCCAGCTCGATCACAATGTAATCGGCGTCTGTGTCGGCATCATCACGGAAGCGCGACAGACCCTGCAGACAGGATGGGCATGATGTCAGAATTTTGACCTGACCATCGAAACCATCGGCTCGCAGTGCATTGGCGCCCTGCTCCATTTCTTCCTGCTTGCGGAAACGCACCTGGGTTGAAATGTCCGGGCGAGTCACAGCAAGTGTGCCGGATTCGCCGCAGCAACGGTCATTCAACGGGACGGCTGTGCCCATCAGTTCACTTGTCACCTTGAGCGGAGCATAAGTCTTCATCGGCGTATGGCACGGGTCGTGATACATGTACCGCACACCAGCCACGCCCTCCAGTTTGACGCCCTTCTCCATCAGATACTCGTGGATGTCGAGCAGCCGGCAGCCCGGGAAGATGCGTTCAAACTCGTACTTCTGCAGCTGGTCCATGCAGGTGCCGCAGGAAACGATTACCGTTTTGATGTCGAGATAGTTGAGCGTGTTGGCCACGCGGTGGAAGAGCACACGGTTGTCTGTTGTAATGCGTTGGCCTTTGTCTTCGTGGCCACCCGACGTTTGCGGGTAGCCGCAGCACAGGTAGCCCGGTGGTAGCACTGTCGTGGCGCCCACTTCGTAGAGCATGGCTTGGGTGGCCAGACCGACTTGCGAGAACAGACGTTCCGAACCACAACCCGGGAAGTAGAACACCGCTTCCGACTCGTCCGCACTCAGCTTCGGATTGCGGATGACCGGAATCACCTTGTCATCTTCGATATCCAGCAGCGCCCGGGCCGAACGCTTGGGCAGGTTGCCCGGCATCGGCTTGTTGATGAAGTTGATGATCTGGGTGCGTACCGGTGGTTTGTGGACGGTCGCGGGTGGGTGTGCCACCTGGTCCTGAATCAGGTGCAGCGACTTGCCCAGTTTGTAGAGCTTGTTCTGTGCCGCATAGCCAAAGCGGATCATCACCTCGCGGATGCCCCGGATGAACATTGGGTCCTTGATGGTGAGGAAGGTCATGGCGGCCGCGGTCCCCGGATTGAATCGTTGCTTGCCCTGCTTGCGCAGAAGGTTGCGCATGGCGATGGTGACATCACCGAAGTCGATATCGACCGGGCAAGGCTTCTCGCAACGATGGCAGACGGTACAGTGCGCGGCCACATCGTCGAACTCGGCCCAGTGGGCGAGCGACACACCACGGCGCGTTTGCTCTTCATAAAGGAAAGCTTCGATCAGGAGCGAGGTGCCCAGAATCTTGTTGCGCGGCGAATAGAGCAGATTAGCGCGCGGCACGTGGGTGGAGCACACGGGTTTACATTTGCCGCAACGCAGGCAGTCTTTGACCATCTCGGAAATTTGGCCGATGCCGGATTGCTCCATCACAATCGACTCACTACCGATCAGGTTGTAACTCGGCGTATATGCCATGTCGAGATTGCCGCCGCGCATGAGTTTGCCGCGGTTGAAGTGGCCTTCCGGATCGACCTTTTCCTTGTAGGCCCAGAACGCCGCCATTTCGTTATCTTCAAGATAATCGATCTTGGTAATACCGATGCCGTGCTCACCCGAGATCACGCCGTCTAATGAACGAGCCAGCAGCATGATGCGATCAACCGCCTTGTTGGCAGTTTGTAGCATCTGGTAGTTATCCGAGTTTACCGGCAGGTTGGTGTGCACGTTGCCATCGCCTGCGTGCATATGCAGTGCCACGAAGACGCGACCACGCAGCACTTCTTTGTGGATGGCATTAATCCGATCCAGAATCGGACGGTGCACAGTGCCGTCAAAAATGTTTTCCAGTGCCGGCTTCAGTTCCTGCTTCCACGACACGCGAACACTGTAATCCTGCAGACGATGAAACAGCACCGGATTGGTCGCCTTGTTTTCCAGCGGGCCGGCGACTACGCCGAGTGCAGCGAAAGAGGCTTCGGCTTCAGCCAGGGGGGTGTCCAGATGATCGAGCAGCCACTGCCAGCGGTTGCGCACCTGGGCAACCAGTTCCAGCGCACGCTGTGCCCTGTCGCCGATGAGCACATCTTTACCAACGGTCGCGTCACCGGCGTCGACCGCCAGGTTGCCGCTCAGATAATTCGTGAGTGCGTCACACAGCGCCAGCTTGTTGGCGATCGACAACTCGATGTTGATACGTTCGATACCATCGCAGTAGTCACCCATGCGCGGCAGCGGAATTACCACGTCTTCATTCAGCTTGAAGGCGTTGGTGTGCTTCGAAATTGCGGCCGTGCGCGAACGATCCAGCCAGAAGTTCTTGCGTTGCTCCGGGCTGACGGCAATAAAGCCCTCGGCTGCACGTAGGTTGCACATGCGTACCACTTCGGAAGCCGCCTGCATGACGGCGTTTTCATCGTCGCCGACCAGGTCGCCGATCAGTACCATTTTCGGGCGACCATGGCGTTTGGCCTTGGTCGCGTAGCCCACGGCTTTCAGATAGCGTTCGTCCAGGTGTTCCAGGCCGGCCAGCAGTACACCGAGGTTACGACCGCCGCCATCGGGTTTGAAGTAATCGGTGATTTCCACAATGGCCGGCACAGCTTCGCGTACCTGGCCGAAGAATTCCAGACAGACCGTGCGTGTATGCGCCGGCATCTTGTGCAGTACCCAGCGTGCCGCCACGATAATGCCGTCGGTACCTTCTTTCTGTACGCCGGGCACACCACCGA
>CAYLWV010000096.1:0-4784 GCA_964387485.1 uncultured Dechloromonas sp.
TGTGCCTCGGGTGGTTTTGGCAGTGCCGAAAGCCTCGATAATATCCAGCAGCAGTTGTTAGGCGATATGCCTTTGCCGCAGGGGTCCAAGATCAGCAATGATCAATCCATGATTCTGGGTGGCGGTCCGCAGTGGACAGGGCGCATTGTGATCAGCACGCCGCAGGGGCCGACCGATACTTTTACCTTCTTCCGCGACCAGTTCCCCCGAGCTGGCTGGACAGGTATTTCGTCCATCAAATCCAAAACCAGTATTCTGGTGTTTGCCAAAGGTGATCGTACGGTCACCGTCGAGATTAATGAAAGCGGTACCTTCCAGAGCGGCGGTTCGATTGTGGCTCTGACAGCAGCGCCGAAGGGCGGTACAGCACCGGTGAATCTGAATCCCCAACCCGCTGGCGGCATGGGGAATGCGACGCCAGGCACCCCGCTCCGTTGATTGATCCCAGGGTACCAAGGGCTGCGGCCGGACTGACACTGATCGAGGTCTTGATCGGCCTGGTCTTACTGGCATTGCTCGGTACCCTGGCTGTGCCCTCGTTGGCAGATTATCAGGAACGGCAGCGTCTGAAGACGGCTGCTGAAAGTCTGGCGACAAGCTTGAACTTTGCGCGGGCCGAAGCTCTAGCGCAGCAGCGTTTCATGTATGTGCAGCTGGCCGGTCAGGGCAGTACCCGCTGGTGTTACGCCGTATCGGCTGAGGCCAAATGCGATTGTTTGAGTCGCAGTTGTGATGCCGTGCAACGCCTGGATGCCGAGCGGTTGCCGGGCATCGAGTTGGGCGGTAGCAGCCGGCCGGTGTTCCGCTTTAACTGGAAGAATGGTGCCGCTACCGGTGCCAATGGAACAGCCACCTTTGTGGGACAGCGCACCGGGCAACGGCTCTGCGTGGTGCTCAGCAATCTCGGACGGGTTAGAATGCTTACTTCCAAACAGAACCCGGTGGCCGGGTACCCGCAAGAGGCGACTTGTCACTGACTTATGAGCCATCATCATTCACACCGGCACCTTGCCGCTGAACACGCTCAATCGACGATATCGTCGATGGCGCATGCACAGGATTTTGATCTGATCATTGTCGGCGGCGGGCTGACGGGCTCGGCGTTGGCTGTTGCGCTGGCAGATACCGCATTGCGTATTGCGCTGGTCGATGCGCGTGCGCCAGCACGGCCTCAAGCCTGGCCGGCTCAGTGGGATAACCGGGTATATGCCATCAGCCCGGGTAGTGCGGATCTGCTCTCGGAGATTGGTTGCTGGCCGCATCTGACGCCCGACCGCCTGCAGCGCGTGGAGCGCATGGTGGTACGGGGCGATGCGGGCGGAGAAATCAGCTTCTCGGCTTTCGAGACCGGGACCGAGGAGCTGGCCTGGATTGTGGAATCCTCTGAAATGGCTGTGGAGCTGTGGACGACGGTGAGTCGTCAGCGCAACGTGACCTGCATCTGTCCGGCAACACCGGCCGCCTTGCAGGTGAACGATGCGGGAGCGCTACTGACGCTGGAAGACGGTACCGTCTTGCGTGGCAAGCTGATCATTGGCGCGGATGGTCGTGAATCCTGGGTGCGCCAGCAGATCGGGCTGAGCAGTACGCATGATCCGTACAACGAGCTGGGTGTGGTGGCGAACTTCCGCACCGAGCTGCCGCATTTCGGGACGGCCTACCAGTGGTTCCGTGAGGATGGTGTCCTGGCGTATCTGCCTCTGGCGGGTGGTGATGGTGTAGACCACGGACACATGATGTCGATGGTTTGGTCGGCACCGGAAGACTTTGCCAGAGCCTTGCTGGCCGATTCGGCAGAGGTGCTGGCCGAGCGCGTGGCGAATGCCGGTGCGAACCAGCTGGGCCGCCTGCAGTTGATGGCACCGGCAGCCGGCTTCCCGCTTAAACTGGTACGTGTGCCGCAGGTTGTGGCGCCACGCGTCGCCCTGATTGGTGATGCTGCCCACGGGATTCATCCGTTGACCGGTCATGGCGTGAATCTGGGCTTTCAGGATGTGCGGGTGCTGGCCGATTTGATCCGCAATGCGCGGGCCGTGGATGATCTGGGGGACCTGAGGTTGCTGTCGCGCTATCAGCGCGCTCGGCGGGAAGAAGTTGTGATGCTGCAGTCGGCCACGGATGCGATGCGTAAGCTGTTTGCCAGCCAGGCACCAGGAGTGGGTGCTTTACGCAATTGGGGGCTGTCGCTGACCGATAAGCTGACCCCGCTGAAATCGATATTGATTCGTTACGCGCTCGAGCGTTGATAGGTAACAGAGGAAATAGGAAATGATGAAGAAAACGATGGTGGGGTTACTGGTAGCTGCCCTCATGGGGCTGGGCAGTGCGTCTGTTATGGCCCAGGAGATTGCCTCGCCAAGTCTGGCAAAAGCCGTGGAATCACAACTGGGTGTGAAACCGCAGCGCATTATCAAGACACCCTACCTGGGTGGTTTGTATGAAATCTATGCCGGCGGCCAATTGTTCTACAGCGATGAAAAGGGCTCGGTATTCGTCTTTGGTTCGTTGATCGATGGCAAGACGCATCGCAATATTACGGCTGAGCAGCAGTTGGCCCTGTTGCCGCTACAGGATGCGATTAAACGCGTGAACGGGAATGGCGGTAACGGTAAACGGACGCTGATTACCTTTGAAGACCCGAACTGCGGTTACTGTAAGAAGCTGACCAAAGAGCTGGCGGGTATCAAAGATGCGACGGTCTATACCTTCCTGGTGCCGCTGCTGTCGGAAGATTCGCTGGTCAAATCGAAGAAGATCTGGTGTTCGTCAGACCGTCTGAAGGCCTTTGATGACTGGATGATCAATGGCAAGGCGCCGAGTGGTTCAGACAACTGTGCCAATCCGCTGGAGCGGAACAGCAAGCTGGCCCAGGGGCTGGGTGTGAGTGGTACCCCGGCGATTTTCTTCCCCAACGGGGAGCGCGTGCCGGGCTATATGCCGCTGGATAAGATCGAGAAAATGCTGAAAGCGAACTAATGGCTTGTTGATGCGGCGGCTTTTCACCAAAAGCACCAAGGGCGCCGAGGCGCCCTTTGCTGTTTCTGTCAATGGCGTTGCTGATTACAGATCGCGGGTATCCGGTGTGGCTGTAATACGGTGGATGGTTAGGTCGGCACCGTTGTATTCCTCTTCCTGATCCAGACGGATACCGACAAAGGCTTTGAGCGCACCGTAGACGACGGTGCCGCCGACCAGGGCGATGACGATGGCCAGTGCCGTCATGATGGTCTGTGCCGCCAGTGAAATGCCGCCCAGGCCACCCAGTGCCTCGGCACCAAAGATCCCGGCAGCGATACCGCCCCAGGCACCGCACAGGCCGTGCAGGGGCCAGACACCGAGTACATCATCGATCTTCAGGCGGTTTTGCGTCAGCGTAAACATCCAGACGAACATGCCGCCAGCGATCAGGCCGGTGGCCAGGGCACCCAGCGGGTGCATGAGGTCGGAGCCGGCGCATACGGCCACCAGACCGGCCAACGGGCCATTATAGGCAAAGCCCGGGTCGTTGCGGCCGACGATGAGGGCGGCGATGGTGCCACCGGCCATGGCCATCAGTGAGTTGGCGGCGACCAGGCCACTGATCTTATCCAGCGTTTGGGCACTCATGACGTTAAAGCCGAACCAGCCCACGGCCAGAATCCAGGCGCCAAGTGCCAGGAAGGGAATCGATGACGGCGGGTGGGCGGCCATGATGCCGTTTTTGCCGTAGCGACCATGGCGGGCACCGAGCAGCAGCACAGCCGGTAGGGCGATCCAGCCGCCCATAGCGTGCACCACGACGGAGCCGGCGAAGTCATGGAACTCAAAGCCGAAGGTACCCTTCAGCCATTCCTGAATGCCATAGTGCTGGTTCCAGGCGATGCCTTCGAAAAACGGGTAGACGAAGCCCACCAGCACGAAGGTGGCCGCCAGTTGCGGGTTGAACTTGGCCCGTTCGGCAATGCCGCCCGAGATGATGGCGGGGATGGCCGCAGCAAAGGTCAGCAGGAAGAAAAAGCGGGTGATGTCGTAACCGCTTTTCTCGGCAATCTGACTGGCGCCGACAAAGAAGTCAGTGCCGTAGGCCACCGTAAAGCCAATGGCAAAGTAGGCCACGGTCGAAACGGCAAAGTCGGCCAAGATTTTGACTAGGGCGTTGACCTGGTTTTTTTTGCGGACGGTGCCGACTTCAAGAAATGCAAAGCCGGCGTGCATGGCGAGCACCATAATGGCGCCCAGCAGAATAAACAGGGTGTCGGAGGCAGTTTTGAGGAGTTCCATGGGCGTCGCGCACCGGATTCGTGCGTTATGAGTAGAGAATGCCCGAATGCATGCAAATAATGTGCCAGTTTGGTGCCCCGTTTTTCGGGGTTAGCAGGCGTGTTTTGCACCAACAGAGTGCAAAGAGACGAATTGTCGCCTTAAATCGGGGCGCGTCTGCCCAAAGTTGGTTCTTTGGGTTACAGAACGGTGTCGATGCGCTTCACAATCAGCCAGACACCATTGCCCATGACCTGGTGCGTTTGTAGCTGGATGATGTCGAAGTGTTGGCACAATTTCGGCAGCCACCAGGAGGTCGGTTTCTGGATCAGGTGCGCGTTGCGACCATCGGCCAGCACTTTCCCGGCCGGCCCCATATGAATAGAGAAAAAGCCGATCTTGATGGTGATACGGGCCAGCTCGGCGATCACGTTGTCGATCAGTTCCGGTTCGATGTGTTCGAGTACGTCGATACAGCAGACCAGATCGGCCGGTTGCGGATTCCCGTATTCCGGGAAGGCCGGGTCGTAGGGCTTGTAGATGGG
>CAYLWV010000097.1:0-4771 GCA_964387485.1 uncultured Dechloromonas sp.
TCGCCGCTGGTGGCTTCGATTGAACTGAAGCGTCGTGGTGATGTGCGCCGTGCCAAGCTGTACTACCTGCGTGAGCGTTCGGGTAAGTCGGCTCGTATCAAGGAAAAGCTGGAGCGCAAGGCCTAATCAGGCTTGCTTTCAAGCAACAAAAATGCCACCCTCGGGTGGCATTTTTGTTGGGGCTTGCAAAAGGTCATACGTTCGGGCGTTGCCACTCGATTAATGCATAGGCCGAATGGTTGTGAATCGATTCGAAGTTTTCTGATTCTACGCAGTAGGCATCCAGGCGGGTGTCTTCGTTGAGACGTGCTGCGACATCGCGCACCATGTCTTCCACGAATTTTGGATTGTCATAGGCGCGTTCAGTGACATACTTCTCGTCAGGGCGCTTGAGAAGGCCGTAGACCTCGCAGGAGGCTTCCTTCTCGACCAGAGCGACGACTTCTTCAATCCAGATGTGCGCTTTGGAGGTGACCGTGACCGTGACGTGCGAGCGTTGGTTATGTGCGCCACGCTCGGAAATTTCTTTTGAACAAGGGCACAGGCTGGTCACGGGTACCACGACCTTGAGCGCGACACGAATATCATCACCACTAATGTCGCCAATCAGCGTGACATCATAATCCATCAGACTTTCGACGCCAGAGACCGGAGCGGCTTTGTTGATGAAGTAGGGAAAGTTCATCTCGATATGGCCGGTTTCGGCCTCAAGGCGCTTCACCATATCCTGCAGCATCGCCGGAAAATTTTCTACCGAGATTTCGCGGGACTGGGTATTCAGAATGTCGACAAAGCGCGACATGTGCGTCCCTTTGAAGTTGTGCGGCAGTCCAACGTACATATTGAAGTTGGCAATCGTGTGCTGCACACCTACCGCCTTGTCGGCGACGACAATCGGATGGCGAATGGATTTAATCCCCACTTTGTTAATGGCGATACGTCGGCTGTCGACCGATGATTGAACATCCGGCATGCCTGGAACTTTGGTCTTCTCTTGGGTCATGATGCTTGTTATTGTTGGTTGGTATGTGAGTTTGACATGAAATCGGCGATTCGGTGTTGCAGTGTGTCAGTGTCCAGACCCGCTGATCGGTATAAATTAGCCATGTCACCGTGCTCGATAAACTGATCCGGCAAGCCGATCCGCAAACAGGGACGGTGCAGATTGAGCGATTGCAGCGCTCGTTCTACTTCGCTGCCAGCGCCACCGGCGACGGCATTTTCTTCGAAGGTCACCAGAAGCTCGTGTGTTTCGGCCAGCTGGCGAATCAGATCGAGATCAAGTGGTTTGGCAAAGCGCATGTTGGCAACAGAGGCGTCGAACCCGTCTGCCAGTCGTTCGGCAACGGAAAGTAGGCCGCCAAATGCCAGAAAAGCGATGCGCTTACCTTCGCGGACACGAATACCTTTGCCGATGGGGAGTGTTGCCAGGTCGGTTGATGGCACGCTGCCCGTACCTGCACCACGCGGGTAACGGATGATCGCCGGTCCCGGATACTCATAGCAGGTGCTCAGCAATTGCCGGCATTCGGATTCAGATGCCGGTGTCGCGATGACCATATTGGGAATGCAGAGTGCATACGAGAGGTCAAAAGCCCCATGGTGTGTCGGGCCATCGGCGCCCACCAGGCCGGCACGATCAACGGCAAAGGTGACATCCAGATTCTGCAAGGCGACGTCGTGCACGAGTTGGTCGTAGCCACGTTGCAGAAAAGTCGAGTAGATGGCAACGACCGGTTTGAGGCCTTCACAGGCCATGCCGGCCGCCAGGGTGACGGCATGCTGTTCGGCGATGGCGACATCATGGTAACGGTCTGGGAATCGTTCGGCATAGGTCACCATACCCGAGCCCTCGCGCATGGCGGGCGTAATGGCAATCAGTTTGGGGTCGGCGGTTGCCATATCGCATAGCCAGTCGCCAAAAACCTGGGTGTAGGTGAGTGCGGCACCGCCCTTGGTTTGTCCGCCATTCAAGCCCTCGGCTGTTTCGAACTTGGTGACGCCGTGATAGAGAATCGGGTCTTCCTCAGCCAGTTTATAGCCCTGGCCTTTGCGCGTGACGATATGCAGGAAGCGTGGCCCCGACAGCTGCTTGAGGTTCTGCAGTGTGGGAATCAGTGCATCCAGATCGTGACCATCAATCGGACCGTAGTAATGAAAACCGAACTCTTCGAACAGGGTGCCTGGGTTAATCATGCCCTTGACGTGCTCTTCCGCACGTTTGGCAAAATCGAGCAAGCTTTGCGACACGCCCAGAACTTTCTCTGCCCCTTTTTTGGCCGCGTTATAAAGCTTGCCGGAGGTGAGACGGGTGAGGTAGTTGTACAGAGCGCCGACTGGCGGTGAAATCGACATTTCATTGTCGTTCAGAATCACCAGCAGGTTGGCATTGGCAACGCCAGCATTGTTGAGCGCTTCAAAGGCCTGGCCGGCACTCATGGCGCCATCGCCAATAATGGCAACCACCTGGCGTTGTTCGCCCTTGTGTTTGGCGGCCAGCGCCATACCCAGGGCTGCCGAAATCGATGTCGAGGAATGCCCGACACCGAATGTGTCGTAGGGGCTTTCGGAGCGCTTCGGAAAGCCGGCGATGCCGTTGAACTGGCGCAGCGTCGACATGCGCTCGCGGCGCCCTGTCAGAATCTTGTGCGGATATGTCTGATGACCGACATCCCATACCAGTCGGTCTTCCGGGGTGTCGAAGACGGTGTGCAAAGCAACGGTCAGTTCGACTGTACCAAGGTTGGAGGAGAGGTGGCCACCCGTCTGGGAAACGGAATCCAGCAGATACTGGCGTAATTCCGCGGCTACCTGCGCCAGCTGTTCTCGGTTGAGCTGACGGAGATCGGCTGGTGTCTTGATCTGTTCGAGAAGCGATGCGGACATGGTGTCTGTTACCAATCAGTGGGTGCGCTGAACTATTTCCAGCGCGATATCTTTGAGGCGTTGTCCGGAAGAACCGATGTGAGCGATCTGTTCACGGGCCTCATTCAGCAGATCGTCCGCGAAATTGCGGGCAGCCGAAAGACCCATCAGGCTGACGTAAGTCGGCTTGTCGGCGGCAGCATCCTTGCCGGCTGTCTTGCCGAGCTCTTCCGTGGTGCCAGTGCAGTCCAGAATGTCATCAACGACCTGAAATAGGAGGCCGAGTATTTTTCCGAAGTGATCCAGTCGATCCAGTGTTGCCGTATCCAGTGATTCACCGGCCAGCGCGCCCATACGGATGGCTGCGCGAATCAGTGCACCAGTCTTCATGATGTGCATTTGTTCGAGCTGGGCTTCGTTGAGGGCCGTGCCCACGGCAGCGAGGTCAATCGCCTGGCCTCCAGCCATGCCGGCGCTACCGGAGGCTGCGGCAAGGGTGCTGACGAGTGTCTTGGTTGTCTCGGCGGTTACGGGCGCCTGGAGCAGGGTCGTGAAGGCCTGGGTCTGAAGGGCATCACCCACGAGCAGAGCGGTCGCTTCATCGTACTGAATGTGGCATGTGGGCTGGCCGCGCCTGAGCATGTCATCATCCATGCAGGGCATGTCGTCGTGCACCAGGGAATAGACGTGGATCATCTCGATTGCGGCCGCACAGCAGTCCAGTGATGCTTCAGAGGCGCCCGAAATTTCGCCGGCAGCATGAACGAGAATGGGGCGCAGACGTTTGCCACCATTCAGGCAGGCATAGCGCATGGCCTCATGCAGGCGTTTCGGGTTGTGGCTGGCGATGGGCAGAAAATGATTGAGAGCGGCTTCTGTGCGTTGCCGGGTTGACTGCATCCATGCATCAAGTTTCATGGACGATCCACCAGCGTGATGTCGGTCAGTGATTGCCCGTCAAACTGCTGTAGCCGCTGTTCGGCATCGCGCAGGAGTGTACTGCAGCGGCCGATGAGTTGCTGGCCACGTTGATACGCATTGAGTGTTTCCTCGAGGGGAAGCCGGTTGCTTTCCACTGACTGGATCAGCGTTTCCAGTTCGGCGATGGCCGATTCGAAGCTCAATCCATCGGTGGGTGGCTGCGTTTGACCGGGCAGAGATTCCGTGGGTTTTCGAGGTGACATGATGTTTCGCAGCGTTCAGGTCGCCACAGGCAATGTGGCGAGGCACTAAAACCTTGAAAGTTAACCGATTCAGGGCTTTCGGTCAATTTAAGGGCGGGGTACAATGCTCGGCTTTGCTAAACCCACTTGTTTGCGGAGGGTAAGGGGATGTCAGCCTTTGACTCGCCCAAATCACTGGTATCTGCGCAGTCGCAATTGCCGGTTTCCTGGTATTTCGATGATGCATTGCTGGCGCTGGAGAAACAGGTCTTTTTTGACCAGGGTCCAGGCTATGTTGGACATGCGCTGATGGCGCCTCACGAAGGTGCCTACCGTACTCTGGAAATGAAGGACCACGGCGCCATGTTGGTCAACCGTGGCGGCGAGTTTGACCTCATGTCAAACGTCTGTCGGCACCGGCAGGCCATTATGCTGGATGGTGCCGGAACGCTGGATAGTCACATTGTCTGCCCCTTGCACCGTTGGACGTATGACCGCCTGGGTAGCCTGGTGGGAGCGCCGCATTTTCCGGATAACCCCTGTCTCAACCTGGGTCGCACCGCCTTACAAAACTGGAATGGCCTGCTTTTCGAGGGGCGGCGTGATATTCAGAAAGATCTGGCGGGCATGCAGTTGGCTTCGACGTTTGATTTTTCCGGCTACAAGCTGGACAAAGTCGTAACGCATGAATGCAACTACAACTGGAAAACTTTTATTGAGGTGTACCTCGAGGATTACCACGT
>CAYLWV010000098.1:0-4674 GCA_964387485.1 uncultured Dechloromonas sp.
CTGGGCGGCACACCTGCAGCCCTACTGGCCGGCGACAATGAGGCCGATCAACGCTTCAACTTCAAAGCCGATGGCGAACACGCCGGTGCCGAGTGGGTGATTGCCGAGCCCAAACAGAATGACACTGGCTTTGTGCGAATCCGTATCGGCCTCGCCGGTAACGAGCTGAAAGGCATGATTCTGGAAGACAGCTTTGGCCAGACAACCACGCTGGTGTTCAGCAACGTCGTTCGCAATGGTGATGCACCGGCCAGCCTGTTCCGCTTTACGCCGCCGGCCGGCGCCGACGTGCTGAAACAGTAACGATGGATCTGTTTGCCGACGTCAACCCGGGTTCGCCGGCAGCCGCAGCCACCGAGGCTTACGCGCCGCTCCCCGAGCAGTTGCGCCCGCAAACGCTGGAAGCCGTGGTGGGGCAAAGTCATCTGCTGGGGCCGGGCAAACCCTTGCGTCTGGTCCTGGAAAGCGGCAATCCGCATTCCATGATTTTCTGGGGGCCGCCGGGTACGGGCAAAACCACGCTGGCCCGCCTGGTGGCGCGGCACTGCGATGCCGAGTTTCTGGCATTGTCAGCGGTGTTGGCCGGGGTCAAGGAAATCCGCGAAGCCATCAGCTTTGCCGAAAAAGCCCGGCAAACCGGTCGCCGTACCATCCTCTTTGTGGATGAAGTGCATCGCTTCAATAAATCCCAACAGGATGCGTTTTTGCCCCATGTCGAATCCGGGCTGGTCACCTTTATCGGGGCTACCACCGAAAACCCGTCGTTTGAGGTGAATGCGGCACTGCTCTCGCGGGCTGCCGTGTATGTGCTCAAATCACTCACGCCGGAAGAACTGACGCAACTCAGCGAGCGGGCTCTGGCCACGTTGCCCGGTGTGCAGATCAGTGATGAGGCCCGTATCCGGCTCATCGGTGTGGCGGACGGAGATGCCCGCAAACTGCTCAACCTCATTGAACAGACGGTGGCCGCTGCTAAAGCCAGTGGTATGGCCGAGATCGATGCCGACTTTGTCGCTAATACGCTGGCTCAGAACCTGCGTCGATTCGACAAAGGGGGCGATGCCTTTTACGACCAGATCTCGGCCCTGCACAAATCGGTACGCGGCTCCAATCCCGATGCTGCGTTGTACTGGTTTGTACGCATGCTGGATGGTGGCGCGGATCCGCGCTATCTGGCGCGCCGGCTCGTGCGCATGGCCTGGGAAGATATCGGCCTGGCAGACCCGCGAGCGGCACAGATGGCCCTGCAAGCGGCCGAAACCTATGAGCGTCTGGGTTCTCCCGAAGGCGAACTGGCACTCGCCAATGCCGTGCTCTATCTGGCCGCTACCGCGAAGTCGGACGCCGCCTACCGCGCGTATAATCAGGCCCGCGCCTTTGTGCGTGACGATGTCTCGCGGCCCGTACCTATGCATTTGCGTAATGCGCCCACCCGGCTGATGAAAGAGCTGGGCCATGGTGCAGGGTACCGTCATGCGCATGACGAAGCCGGTGGCTATGCTGCCGGCGTCAACTATTTTCCGGAAGGCATGCAGGAGCCGTCCTGGTACCAGCCGGTGGATCGCGGGCTGGAAGCCCGGATCAAAGAACGATTAGCCCAATTAAGAGAGTTAGACCGACATGCTTGATATTCAGCTCCTCCGCTCGCAGCCTGACGACGTTGCCCGCCGTCTTGCCACCCGTGGCGACGCTATTGATTTTTCCCCCTTCAATGCGCTCGAAGCCGAACGTAAAACGCTCCAACAGCGCACTCAGGATCTGCAGGCGCAGCGTAATACACTTTCCAAGCAGATCGGTATGCTCAAGAGCAAAGGTGAAGACGCCAGCGGTGTCATGGCTGAAGTCGGTCAGCTGGGCGATGAACTCAAAGCCTCCGAAGCGCGCCTGACGGTGCTGCTCGAAGAGATCAATGCCTTTACCTCGGCACTGCCGAACTTGCCGGGGGCCGATGTTCCTGTTGGTGCCGATGAAAACGACAACGTCGAAATCAAGCGCTGGGGCGCGATTCCCGCCTTTGATTTCGAAGTGAAAGATCACGTGGATATCGGTGCCGGCCTCAATGGCATGGATTTCGAAACCGCTACCAAGCTGACGGGTTCCCGTTTTGTGGTGCTACAGGGTCCGGTCGCCCGTCTGCATCGGGCGCTGGCCCAGTTCATGCTTGATACGCATACCGCCGATCATGGCTACACCGAACTGTATGCGCCGTACCTCGTGAACGGCGCCAGCCTCTACGGCACCGGCCAGCTGCCCAAGTTTGCCGAAGATCTGTTCCAGGTACCGCGAGGTGAGGCCGAACCGTATTACCTGATTCCTACGGCCGAAGTGCCTGTGACCAATATGGTCCGCGACACCATCACCGCGGCGGAACAGTTGCCGCTGAAGTGGGTATGTC
Organism: uncultured Dechloromonas sp.; assembly: GCA_964387485.1. Classification (GTDB taxonomy): domain Bacteria; phylum Pseudomonadota; class Gammaproteobacteria; order Burkholderiales; family Rhodocyclaceae; genus Fluviibacter. Next base: position 2,396 of record CAYLWV010000098.1, read on the forward strand.
ATACCCCGTGTTTCCGTTCCGAAGCCGGCTCCGGTGGCCGTGATGTGCGTGGCCTGATCCGCCAGCATCAGTTCGATAAGGTCGAGTTGGTCCATATTGTGAATCCGGAAACCTCGTCGCAGGCGCATGAAGACCTCACACACCACGCCGAAACCATTCTGGAAAAACTGGGTCTGCCGTATCGCCGTATCGTGCTGTGCACGGGGGATATGGGGTTCTCTGCAGAAAAAACCTACGATCTGGAAGTCTGGCTGCCCGCGCAGAATACCTATCGTGAAATCTCCAGCTGTTCCAACTTCGGCAGCTTCCAGGCACGTCGTATGCAGGCGCGTTTCCGCAATGCCCAGGGCAAGCCGGAGCTGGCGCATACCCTCAATGGTTCCGGTCTGGCCGTGGGCCGTACGCTGGTCGCCATTCTGGAAAACTATCAGCAGGCCGATGGCAGCGTCCGTGTGCCGGAGGTTCTGCAACCCTACATGGGTGGTCTACAGGTACTTAAGGTGCCGTCAGCGCAGGCCTGAGGGTTCTTTCGCCGGTTTCGGTGACAGACTGCCGCCCGGCGCGCTCACCCCGTAGGTGCGGGTGGGCGCTGTCAGGGTAAACCCCGCGGTCGCCGGGTAGGTGCGCGACAGAATCGCGTAATACATCCGCACGTTTTCTGCGGTAATCACGGCCTCGCCCCCGCGAATTTTTACCCCACTTTTAGTCTGCCCCAGCTGCGGCAGTGTTTTTTTGATGTCTACCCACGAGTCCGGGTTTAGTCCGTTGGCTTTTGCCAGCTTGCGCGCCTGCAGAATCTGTGCCGGGCCCACGTTATAGGAGGCGATCGCCATCCAGGTGCGGTCCGGCTCCGGCACTGAAGCCGGTATCTCATCACGTAGCATATCCAGATAGCGCGCACCGCCCATAATGCTTTCATAGGGGTCCAGGCGGTTGCGCACCCCCAGGCGGTCAGCGGTATCGCCCGTCAGCATCATCAGACCACGGACGCCCGTCGGGCTGGTCGCTGCGTTTTCCCATTTCGATTCCTGATACGCCAGCGCCGCCAGAAGCCGCCAGTCATAACCGGTGCTGGTCTGGGCCCGTTTGAATTGCGTCAGATACTGAGGCAGACGGGTTTTTACCCGGGTCAGGAAGCCGCTGCGATCCGCCTCCTGCAAACGATCAATCGCCCCGAAGTAGCGATCCTTCAACTGGCGTAACGTGCCATCTTTTTCGGACTCCGCCAGAAAATGGTTGGCTTCCTGTACCAGCAGATCGCCTGTTCGTTTGGGAAACGCCCAAACCAGTTCGTCATCGTTGCCCAGAGCCAGCGTGCTGTCGATGCCCTGGAAGTAATTCAAGCCTATCCGATAGGCCGAACGCGGCACGACTGCCAGCTCAATCCGGTGCTCTGCCACGGCCTTGAGCAGATCCAGTTCGTTCCAGGTGTCGTGTGCCTCCAGCTGGACCTGAATCTTCTTTTGGCGCAAGGGAGCGAGCCACAGCTCATGGCTGTTGGCCTGGACGGCGTGCAAAGTCTTGCCATGCAGCTGTGCTGGGTCTGCCAGCGGCAATCGGTCGCTGGCCTGCACCACGACCAGCGGTTCGCGCGCATAGGGCTTGGAAGCGCGCAGCAACGAGGCTTGTGCACCTTGCTCATCATCGGCCCCGGTCAGGTTACGGCTGGTTGGCGCTTCAATAAAGCGCCGGCTCAGCCATGCCGCTGCCATGTGCACGTCACCCCGTTCCAGTAACTGATGCAGTGCTTGTTCGTTTTCCACCACCACAAAGCGCACCTTCTTGCCCAGCGACTTGGCAAACGCCATCACCAGATCATGGTCAAAGCCGGTTTCCAGAATCACCGCCTTGCCGTTTTCATCGGTGGTTTTTTCCTGCATGAAGCTGGTTGGGGTTTCACGCGTGCCCACCACAAGCTCGCGGGATAGCGCCAGCGGCTGGATGTGGGGCATCAGATAGTAAATCCCCGCCAGCAGGCCGCCGACCAGAAACATCGCTTTTAACCAGAGTACCCAGCGCGGCGCAGCATTGATCCGGCGCAGAACACCGCGCATCTTGCTGCTGATCGCAGTTAAAAAGCGGTATTGAGCAGAAGTCGGTTTCTCGGTCGAAGTCACGGGGTCACTTTAACATGGTGGTCAATCCACAATCAGGTGCGCTATTTTTAATAGCGTGCTATAGTCACGGGCTCGGAGAGGTGGCAGAGTGGTCGAATGTACCTGACTCGAAATCAGGCGTACTGCAAGGTACCGTGGGTTCGAATCCCACCCTCTCCGCCA
>CAYLWV010000099.1:0-4443 GCA_964387485.1 uncultured Dechloromonas sp.
GAGCAGCGGATTGAAAATCCGCGTGTCCTTGGTTCGATTCCGAGACTGGCCACCAGTAAATTCAAAAGCCACCCTAGGGTGGCTTTTGTTTTTTGTGCCTCAGAAGACCCGTTCTAACTGGTCATTACAGCTCATGTAGACGGGGATCCCTCGGCTGATGAATAACCCGAGTGCCGGAGCAAAGCTTGGGGCTTTCCAGGCGTTCCGTTGTTCGGGGCGAACGTATAGCACGATCTCGTTGCCCTCATTGAGCGTGCCGATCACAACATGAGAGCGATCCGGGCGGAGGTTTTCCGGTAGCGGTTTTTCCAGGCGTTGCGTGCGTAACCAGAGACATTCGTACTGGCGGCAGGAATCCGGGCGGATCTCATAGATGGCGCAGCCGTTGCCCTTGTTGCAGTGCTGGCACCAGGTATTGGCGGGTTTTCCCAGTTCACGGACTTTCATGGCGTTGCAGCAGTAAGTGCAGTTGCCGCAGTCGTTGGGGATTGCTTCGGGCGTATTCGTCATCTTTTTAGGCTTTGATAAGCGATAATCTGAAATCGTTGATTGAGAGTGTATCTGACATGCGCATTCGGTTTGGTGTTGCTGCTATTTTTCTTAGCCTCGCGGTTGTGGCCTCGCTGGCCCAGGCGCAGTTGCCTTCCTTGTTGCCAGCCAAGCCGGCCACCCAGGCAGCACCTGCGTCGAAGGTGGAGATCAATGACCCCAAGCAGGATCTGGCTGCTGCGGAAACGCGATTGAATGATGCCCAGGATGCAGTGAAGCGGCTTCAGGCCCAGTTGAACAAGGGCAACCTTTCGGTCGGTGTGCGCCAGGAATTGCTACAGCAGTTCAATCTGCGCCAGACTCTGGCGGATCGCTATGCCGAGCAGGTGGATTACCTGAAGCGCATTACCGTGGTCACCCAGAAAATTGAAGACGCAAAACAGCAGCGGGATAACTGGACGCCGCCAGCGGGTTCGCCGCCCTGGTCGGTATTAGATGGTGATGCGGTACGCAATGAGATGCTGGTGCTGGAGTCTCGGATTGCTCAGCTCGGCAAGGAAATCGCATCGGTGTCCAATCAGCTCGTGGGTTTAGGCCAGGAGAAGGCGGTTGTAGAAACCAAGGTGCGGCAACTTCAGGAGGGTGCCGCCAAAGCATCGGAAGCTGAACGGCAGCAATTGGAGTTGATTCAAGGTCGCCTGGCTTTGATGAGCGCTGTTTTATTAAGAACGGATCTGGAGCGACGTTTTAAGGAGCGCGAGCGGACGCTGCAGGAGATTCAGCTAGAAAGTGTTAAAAAAACCTGGCAATACTATGACGGGCGTTTTGTTTTGTCTCCGGAAGTGTTGGCCAACGCCAAGGGTGAGCTGCAAACCTTGATCGACCGGAATCGCGAACAGGAGCTCAAAGCGCTTAATGCGTCTGAAGCGGCATCTGCGCGGTTGACGAAGGCGCAAAACGCCTATGTGGCGCTGGATCAGGCCAAGGCGTCGGCCGTGCAACTGGCGCAGGCAAGAGCGACACTGGATATCGCACAGGCCGATGAAGCGGCAGCCCGATCAGAACTGGACAGGATACGTAACCTGATTGAAATCGGAGGTTATGGCCTCCAGATCTGGGATGCCCGAGCCGAGATTTATGCGACCCCGCGCCCGAATGCGGCGCGTTTGGAAGAGATTGCACAGCGCGTGCGTACCGGTCTGGTGCGCGTCCGCCAGGCGCGCGACCTGTTACAGCAATCGTTGACGGCGAAAGAGCAGGAAGCCTTTGATCTCCGCGAGGGCTTGCTTACATCGAAGTCGTTACTCGATCAGAGGACGATGGCGGCGCGCCTGAAGGCAGCAACCGAGCAAACGGATGCCGCACGACTGATTCTGGCGGCACTGGATAAATTCGAACGGTATCTGATTGTCTTGCAGTCTGAGTTGGGCGTTCACGCAGCGGATCAGACGTTATCTGAACGAATGGTGGGTTATGGTCAGCGTGCTGCAGCATTGTTCAGAAACGTGTGGCAGTACGAGCTCTTTACGGTCGATGATGTCGTGGTTGCTGATGGGAAAGAAGTTAAAACAACCCGCAGCGTGACAGTCGGTAAAAGTATTGGCGCCATCGGCATCCTGGTGCTGGGTTTTGTCATGATTTCCTGGTTGATCCGCGCGATGATTGGGCTGGCGGAACGGCGCATTGGCTTGAAAACATCCTCCGGAACCGTGATTCGTCGCTGGTTGACGCTGCTGTCAACGGGAACTCTGATTATTCTGAGTTTTAACCTCGTCCAGATCCCGCTCAGTGTGTTTGCCTTTCTGGGCGGTGCGCTGGCGATTGGTATCGGTTTTGGCACCCAGAATCTGCTCAAGAATCTGATCAGCGGGGTCATGCTGCTGATTGAACGCCCGTTGCGCATCGGTGATCTGGTGGAAATCGATGGGGTGCGCGGGCGGGTGACCTCCATTGGGATTCGTTTCTCGACGATTCATCAATCGGATGGTATCGACACGCTTATTCCTAATAGCGAGCTGGTCGAGAAGAAGCTGACCAACTGGACTTTCAGTAACCCGGATATCCGTCGGGAAGTCCGTGTGGGCGTGGCTTACGGGGCAGATCCGGTCCAGGTGAAAAATCTGATGCAGGGCGCCGCCATGGAGCATCCGGATGTGATGCACAAGCCGGAGCCCATGGTGGTGCTCGATGATCTGGGCGATAACGCGCTGATCTTTACGCTCCGCTACTGGATCCGGATTCAGGTAGGTACCGATGGCCGTCGCGTGGACAGTGATTTGCGCTGTGAAATTCTGGAGAAGCTGAGTGGTGCCGGCATTGATGTGCCTTATCCCCAACGCGATATCAGGCTCTCCGTAGCGACCTCTTTGCCTGTGTCGATTGTGCCCGCTGCGGGGGGTGAAGCCCCTGAGAATTAAGGGGCTTTTTGTGGTTTTTTTACAACGATCTGTAAATACTTACGGAATGATTAAAAGTGTAAGCCGTTTGTAAGCGTGGATTCGTACCCTTGCACCACGCGCTAAATGTGTAATCCATTAGCGCATCCATAAAGAGGAGGAGTAATCCATGTTAGACCCCACGACCGCCAAGATCTTGGCAGACCCCAAGTTCAATGAAATGGTCTCGGTTCGAAACAGCTATAGCTGGATCTGTACCGTGCTCATGCTCGTTGCCTACTTTGGCTTCATCCTGACCCTGGCCTTTGACAAGGCTATCTTCGCCCAAAAAATCGGTGACGGCGTTATGTCGCTCGGCGTGCCGGTGGGTCTCGGCGTGATTCTGTTCACGATCGCAATCACGGCTGTTTACGTGAAGAAGGCCAACACGGAATTCGACGCGTTGAAAGAAGCCGTACTGAAGGACGTGCAAAAATGACCAAAACTAACAAGACTCTTATTGCGCTGAGCGCACTCCTCGCGAGTGGTGCGGCTCTGGCTGCGGGTGCGGATCTGGGTAACACCGCCAAGCAAGCCACGAACTGGACCGCTATCGCCATGTTCGGCATCTTCGTTGCCTTCACCCTCTACATTACGAAGTGGGCTGCTGGTAAAACGAAGACGGCTGCTGACTTCTACACCGCCGGTGGTGGTATTACCGGTTTCCAGAATGGCTTGGCCATCGCTGGCGACTATATGTCGGCAGCATCGTTCCTGGGTATTTCGGGCCTGGTGTTCGCAAACGGCTTTGACGGTCTGATCTTCTCGATCGGCTGGCTGGTCGGTTGGCCGATCATCACCTTCCTGCTGGCAGAGCGCCTGCGTAACCTCGGCAAGTTCACCTTCGCCGATGTGGTTGCCTTCCGCTTCGAGCAGACCCCGGTTCGCGTGTTTGCTGCTACGGGTACGCTGGTGGTTGTGGCCTTCTACATGATTGCCCAGATGGTGGGTGCAGGTCAGCTCATCAAGGTGCTGTTCGGCCTCGAGTACACCTACGCTGTGATCCTGGTGGGTATCATCATGTGTCTGTACGTGTTGTTCGGTGGTATGACCGCAACGACCTGGGTGCAGGTGATCAAGGCTGTGATGCTGCTGTCGGGCGCAACGTTCATGGCAGTTGCCGTGCTGTTTGCCTTCGGTTTCAGCCCGGAAGCTCTGTTCGCCAAGGCTGTTGAAGTTCACGCCAAGCACGACGCTATCATGTCGCCGGGCGCGCTGATCAAGGATCCGATCTCGGCGATCTCGATTGGTATGGCACTGATGTTCGGTACGGCTGGTCTGCCGCACATCCTGATGCGCTTCTTCACCGTGCCGAACGCCAAGGAAGCCCGTAAGTCGGTTGCCTGGGCAACCACCTGGATCGGCTACTTCTACATCCTGACCTTCATCATCGGTTTCGGCGCTATCGTGTTCCTGATCCAGGATCCGGCTGCGTACTACGTCGATGGCGATCTGGCCAAGGGCCTGAAGGGCGGCGGCAACATGGCTGCTATCCACCTGTCGAATGCTGTGGGTGGTG
>CAYLWV010000100.1:0-2994 GCA_964387485.1 uncultured Dechloromonas sp.
TGAGCTTCAAGACCCCTGCACAATTACCGGATCCTGAACGGGCCATGCGCTGGAATTGGTCGTCCTCCTACCCGGCACCGGCCAAAATCAATCTGTTTCTGCATGTTACCGGCCGCCGGCCGGATGGATATCACACGCTGCAGACGCTGTTCCGCTTTGTCGGGCTGCAGGATACCTTGCGTTTCGTACCGCGGAGTGATGATCAGGTGGCGCTGGCCAACCCCATCCCCGGGGTGCCGTCGGCATTGGATCTGACTGTACGCGCTGCTGAAGCCCTGCGGCAGGCAGCGGGTGTCCGTGATGGCGTCACGATTTACCTGGAAAAGCACTTGCCCATGGGCGGCGGGCTGGGCGGGGGCAGCTCCGATGCCGCGACTGTGCTGATTGCGCTCAATAGTTTGTGGCGTTTAGGTGGTTCGCAGGCAGAGCTGCAGTCGCTGGCATTGCCGCTGGGGGCCGATGTGCCGGTCTTTGTGGGCGGGCAGGCGGCATTTGCCGAAGGGGTCGGCGAAGCCTTGACCCCTGTGAGTCTGCCGGCGGCATGGTATCTGATCGTACACCCCGGCGTATCGGTGCCGACTGCTGGAATTTTCTCATCGCCTGATCTCCGGCGGGATACGCCGAGCATCCCGGCGCATGATTGGGGACAGGGGCTGCGTGGAGATGCCGGCGTGGGTGCGAACGATCTTGAACCGGTGGCGGCGGGGTTGTACCCGGCGGTATCGGCAGCGTTGACCTGGTTGCATGCCCAGCCGGAAGCTGGTGGTCGTGTGCGAATGAGCGGTTCGGGGGCCTGCGTCTTCGCGGTGTTTGATGACGAGCCGGCTGCGACAACCGTGCTGAGCCGATTGCCCGCTACCATGGGGTGGCAGGGGTGGGTCGTGCCGGGCGTGGATCACCATCCGCTGCGCGAGTTGATCCCCGATTGAGTTCGATGCTTTGCGGCGCACAGTGGCCGGTTGCAGAAAAAGCATGTCGGGGGGGTGTGCAATCCGGATTTTTTGGATATAATCTTGCCCTCATCTCCGTAAGGAGGTGAATGTTGGGGAGTCGCCAAGCTGGTTAAGGCACCGGATTTTGATTCCGGCATGCGAAGGTTCGAATCCTTCCTCCTCAGCCACCGAATTGCGGGCAGTTGCCAGAAGCAGCTGCCCATTTTGTTTGTGGCGTGTTTGTAACGTACCGCGTGCCGTCGACGGGCACACCGATTGGTCCAGGAAACCAAAAGGATAATCGCATCATGGCCCTCCAGAACCTGATGGTCTTTTCCGGCAATGCCAACCCCAAGCTGGCTGCCGATGTTGCACAACGTCTGGGCTTGCCCCTCGGGCAGGCTGATGTTGGCCGCTTCTCCGATGGTGAGGTGAGTGTCGAGATTCAGGAGCACGTGCGTGGTCACGATGTCTTTGTCCTGCAATCGACCTGCCACCCGTCGAACGATAATCTGATGGAATTGCTGGTCATGGTTGACGCACTGAAGCGTGCTTCAGCCGGCCGGATTACTGCCGCCATTCCTTATTTCGGTTACGCTCGTCAGGATCGCCGTTCGCGATCAAATCGTGTGCCGATTGCAGCCAAACTGGTCGCGAATATGCTGGTGGCAGCTGGTGTTGACCGCGTAATGACCATGGACCTGCACGCTGAGCAGATCCAGGGCTTCTTCGATATTCCAGTTGATAACATCTACGGCCTGCCGATTCTGCTCGACGACGTGCAGAACAAGCATCTGGAAAAGCCGATTGTGGTGTCGCCGGACCATGGCGGTGTGGTGCGTGCCCGTTCACTGGCCAAGCGCCTGGAATGTGATCTGGCCATCATCGACAAGCGCCGTCCGAAAGCCAACGTTTCTGAAGTCATGAACATTATCGGTGATGTCACCGGTAAAGATTGCATCATCGTTGATGACCTTGTTGATACCGCCGGTACCTTGTGCAAGGCTGCCGCTGCGCTCAAGGAGAATGGTGCCCGTAGCGTGACTGCCTACTGTACACACCCGGTATTGTCGGGTGCTGCGGTCGAGCGCATCAACGATTCCGTCCTGGACGAGCTGGTGGTGCTGGATACCATTCCGCTCACCGATGCTGCGCAAAAGTGTTCCCGCATCCGTCAATTGTCGGTTGCAGAGTTGCTGGCGGAAACCATCCGCCGCATCAGCAAGGAAGACTCTGTCTCCTCGCTGTTTATCGACTGAGGCAACCGCCCCGGTCATTTAACCGGACAACCTGGTCGCGGGTTGTTCAATATCTGGAGTAAGTCATGAACTTTGAATTCAATGCTACTAAGCGCGAACTGCAGGGATCGAGTGCGAGCCGCCGCCTGCGTCGTGCTGGCCGTGTTCCCGGTGTCATTTATGGTGCTGGCAAGCCGGCAGTGTCTTTCGACGTTGATCACAACGACATCTATCAGTGCCTGCGCAAGGAAGCTTTCCATGCGTCTGTCGTGACCGCCAATCTGGACGGTACCAAAGAACAGGTTCTGCTGCGCGACGTGCAGCTGCACGCCTACAAGCCGCTGGTTCTGCACGTTGATTTCCAGCGCGTCGATGCCAACACCGAAATCCACACCAAGGTGCCGCTGCACTTCGTGAACGGTGAAGTCTGCCCAGGCGTCAAGCTGCAGGGTGGTATCGTCAGTCACGTCGCCACGGAAGTGGAAGTGGCCTGTCTGCCGAAGGCGCTGCCGGAATTCATCGAAGTCGACCTGAAGACCCTGGAAATGGGCCACTCGATGCACGTGAACGATCTGAAGCTGCCGGCGGGTGTGCGTATCCTGCATACTAACGAAAACGCTGTTGTTGCAGCTGTGATGGCGGTCAAGGGCTCGAATGCCGACGCCGGTGCAGCTGCCGACGCTGGTGCCGCTCCGACAGCCTAAGTGATACCGTCACCCCGCATCGGGTGACTTGAGAAAAGCCGTGCTGCATTGCTGCACGGCTTTTTTTATGGAAATACGCTAACCTAGCATTTATGACGAATTCAACACCCGATCACCTGG
>CAYLWV010000100.1:3094-4152 GCA_964387485.1 uncultured Dechloromonas sp.
AATACGGTCAGATAGTCGGCGTAACCATAGTTAAACTGCATGCTCGACAGGTTGGCGTAGGTCTTCAGGGTTTTAACCTGTTGCTCGCGGACCGTAACCAGCTTGCGTGTTTCGGTGGTCGCGATCAATGCGGTATCCGCATCACGGAAAGCGCCTTCAACAGATTTGAGATACTGGCTTAGCGAGGCCTGTTGTTCGGCTTTGGCACCCATGTACTGACCGTAGATTTCGCCGCCCTTAAAGAGTGGGCCCATGACGACCAGTCCCCAGTCCCAGATAGCTGAGCCACCAGAGAACAGGTTGCCCAGGGCGGTTGCCGATGTGCCCAGAGAACCGGTTAAGGAAATGTTCGGGAAAAACTGCGCTTTGACGGCGCCGATCTGGGCGTTGAGAGCAATCAGTTGCTGTTCGGCCAGGCGGACATCCGGCCGGCGGGCAAGCAGATCTGAAGGCAGTCCGGCCGGTGGTGTTGGCATGCTTAGCTGGTAGATAGGCTTGCCGCGGGCGATGGGGCCAGGGTTTCGGCCCAGCAGGAAGCTGAGATTGTTCTCTTCTGTACCAATGGCTTGCACCAGCGGCGGGATCGCGGCTTCAGCGGCATCCACCTGAGACTGGATCTGGGAAACCTGCACCATATTGGCCGTGCCGTAGCGGAAGCGCAGATCAAAGATGCGCAGCGAGGTTTTGTAGTTTTCCAGGGTCTGGCGGGCGACCGCGAGCTGCTGGTCCAAGCTGCGCAGGGTGATATAGACGTTGGTGACTTCACCGGCAATGCTCAATGCGGCGGCCTGACGGGAGGCGATGGCGGCGGCTTCGTTGGCACTCGCTGCTTCGTATTGGCGGCGCAGCCCGCCAAAGACATCTAGCTGCCAGGTCGCAGGCATGGCCATGGTGCCGATGGTCGTTAAGCTACCAGGGGTGCTGGTGACAACCGTTTGGTCGAGCCCCATAAACTTGCCGCGTTCGCCGGCGCCGTAGTATTCGACCTGCGGGAAAAACTTGCCGCGGGTGGTGACTAGCTGGCCGCGGGCTTTGCGAACACGGGCGATGGCCGATTG
>CAYLWV010000101.1:0-3933 GCA_964387485.1 uncultured Dechloromonas sp.
ACCCGCGGGCCGAATAAAACCCGCCAGAATCTGGGCATTTACCGCCAGCAGGTGCTGGGGCCTAACAAGGTGATCATGCGCTGGCTGGCGCATCGCGGTGGCGCACTGGATTTTCGCGATCATCAGCTGGCCAACCCGGGCCAACCCTTCCCGGTGGCCGTGGTGCTGGGCTGCGACCCGGCCACGATTCTCGGTGCTGTGACCCCGGTGCCTGACACGCTGTCGGAGTACCAGTTTGCCGGTCTGCTGCGCGGCAAGAAAACCGAACTGGTGAAGTGCCTGGGGTCGAGCCTGCAGGTACCCGCCTCGGCCGAAATTGTGCTGGAAGGCGTATTGAATCCGGGCGAGATCGCGCTGGAAGGCCCTTACGGCGACCACACCGGTTACTACAACGAGCAGGCCGAGTTTCCGGTGTTCACGATCGAGCGTATCACGATGCGTAAGAGTCCGATCTACCACTCCACCTATACGGGCAAACCGCCGGATGAACCGGCCATGCTGGGCGTGGCCCTGAACGAGGTGTTTGTACCGTTGCTGCAGAAACAGTTTCCAGAGATTACCGACTTCTATCTGCCGCCGGAAGGCTGCTCTTACCGCCTGGCGGTGGTGAGCATTCGCAAACAATACGCTGGGCATGCTCGGCGCGTGATGATGGGCGTGTGGAGTTTCTTGCGGCAGTTTATGTACACCAAGTTCATTATCGTGGTGGACGACGATGTGAACATTCGCGACTGGAAAGAAGTCATCTGGGCCATGACCACGCGGATGGATGCGACCCGCGACACGATGCTGGTGGACAATACGCCGATTGATTATCTCGACTTTGCCTCACCGATCGCCGGCCTGGGCAGCAAGATGGGCCTGGATGCCACCAACAAGTGGCCGGGCGAAACCAACCGCGAATGGGGCATACCGATTACGCACGACCCGGCCGTGAAGGCACGGGTGGATGCGATGTGGGCCGAACTCGGTCTTTGAGCAGAGCGGCGTCAGGCTTCTGGAATCTGTCGCTTAGAAGCGTCTGCATTCAACGCCACATAGGTAATCGACGCTTCGGTGACCTTAACGGTGATCGGATCGGCCGGATGGCGCTCCGCGTACATCTGTACCTTGATCGTAATCGAGGTCTTACCACGGCGTTCGACTTCGGCAAAGAAAGACACGATGTCACCCACCGATACCGGCTGATGAAACTGCATCGTATTCACGGCCACCGTCGCTACGCGTCCGCGCGTTGCTTTGTGCGCTAACACGGCACCCGCCAGATCGATCTGCGCCATGGTCCAGCCACCAAAGACATCGCCATACTGATTGGCATCAGAGGGCATAGGGATAACCTTAAGCACAGGGGTCAGGTCAGGCATTTTGCAGGGTGTATCGATCATCGCTGTGTTTCTCAATCTGAGACGCTATAAAGATTTAAACTACAGGGGTTATTTTAAGGTCATTAAGGTTAAAACGCATGTCGCGTCATGGAAACAAAACTGTCGGCCCTGCCAGCAACCAGCCGCTCCACGTCTGGAGCACCTTGAAATCCCTTCTACCCTGGCTCTGGGCCTATAAAGCCAGGATGCTGACCGCCTTTGGCTGCCTGCTGCTGGCCAAACTAGCCAGCGTCTATGTGCCGATCATCTTCAAGCAGATGATTGATGACCTGAGCGGCGGCCAACAGGCACTGCTGGTACTACCGGTAGGTTTGTTGCTGCTCTATGGTGTCATGCGGCTGGCTAACACGGGGTTTACCGAACTGCGTGAAATTCTGTTCGTGCGAGTGACCCAACAGGCCATACGACGCATTGCGCTATCGGTATTCACGCACCTGCACCAGCTGTCGTTGCGCTTTCACCTGGAACGCCAGACAGGTGGTGTGTCGCGCGATATCGACCGGGGCACCCGGGCGATCTCCAATTTGATCAGTTATACGCTGTATTCAATCCTGCCGACGCTGATCGAGCTCTTGCTGGTGATTGGTGTGCTGGCCTATAAGTACGACCAGGTCTTTGTGTGGATCACCCTGCTCTCCATCGTCTGCTACGTGGCATTTACCGTGGTGGTGTCGAACTGGCGCATTCATATCCGCCGAGCGGTGAACGAGGCAGATTCGGCGGCCAACACGCGCGCCATTGATAGCCTGATTAACTATGAGACCGTGAAGTATTTCAACAACGAAGCCTTCGAACTCAACCGTTACGATGAGGCCATGCGCCGCTGGGAAGATGCCTCGGTACGCAGCCAGATGACGCTCACCATGTTGAACATGGGCCAGCAGCTGATTATCGTGGCCGGGCTGGTGGCGATGATGTGGCATGCGGCCCAGGGGGTGGTGGATGGCACGATGACGGTGGGTGATCTGGTCCTGGTGAATGCCTTTCTGATCCAGCTGTATATGCCGCTCAATTTCTTCGGCGTGGTCTATCGGGAGATCCGTCAGGCACTCACGGATATCGAGCGGATGTTCGCGCTGCTGCATACTCAGCGGGAAATCGTGGACGCACCGGATGCCCGCGCCCTCCCTGCGGCACCGGTCAGCGTGATGTTCGACCGGGTAGACTTTGCCTATGATGCGAACCGCCCGATTCTCGGCAATGTGTCTTTTGAAATTCCGGCGGGGAAGACGGTGGCGGTGGTCGGCCATTCCGGCGCGGGCAAATCAACGCTGGCACGCCTGATTTACCGTTTCTATGATGTGACGGGTGGTCGCATCCTGATGAACGGTATTGACGTTCGACAGATCGCCCAGAGTAGCCTGCGCAGCGGCATCGCCATCGTGCCGCAGGATACGGTGCTGTTTAACGACACGCTGTATTACAACATTCTGTACGGTAACCCGGAGGCCACCCGCGAGCAGGTGATTGCGGCGGCCAAGGCCGCCCATTTGCACGAGTTTGTCGCGTCGCTGCCCGAGGGGTATGAGGCCAAGGTCGGCGAGCGCGGTCTGAAACTCTCCGGGGGCGAGAAGCAGCGCGTCGCCATTGCCCGCGCCCTGCTCAAGAATCCGCCGATTCTGGTGTTTGATGAAGCGACGTCGGCGCTGGACTCTAAAACCGAGAAGGCCATTCAGGCCAGCATGGAGACGGCAGCCCAGGGCCGCACAACGCTGATCATTGCCCATCGTCTCTCCACGGTGATGAATGCGGATGAAATCATTGTGATGGATGGCGGTCACATTATCGAGCGGGGTAAGCATGCGGCACTGCTCGCTGCGAACGGGATCTATGCACAGATGTGGACGTTGCAGCAACAGGAACGCACAGAGCTGTAGCGTAAAATAGCGAGACTCTGCTGCAAATTTTCACAACTCGTTTTACCAACCGAACAACAAGGACGATGTTATGGCGTTATTCACTTCTCAACTGACGGACACGCAGGCCAAAGTACTGGGTGCCGTGGCCAACCGACCTGGCACCCTGATCTGGATGGGCCTGCTGATGCTTGTTCTGGGTTCGATCGGTGTCTTTGCCGAAACCTTCTTCTCCATTGCCTCAATCAGCCTCATGGGCGGTTTTGCCCTAGCGGCCGGCGTGATGCAGGCACTGCATGCACTGCAAGCCAAGGGCTGGAAGTCGGTATCGATCCAGATGCTGTTTGCGCTGATCTACATCGCCATTGGCGTCATCGTGTGGATATCGCCGGCAGCAGCGCTGGAAGGCGTGACGCTCTACATGGCGACACTGTTCTTCGCCACGGGTGCTCTACGCCTTATGACGGCATTCCAACACACGGCGTTTAGCGGCTGGTTCCTCCCACTGGTTTCTGCCGCCTTGTCAATTCTGCTGGGCGGCCTGATTCTCTCGGGCTGGCCTGATAACAGCACCTGGGTACCAGGTATGCTGATCGGCATTGAATTATTACTTCAAGGTTGGTCTATTTTCTTCCTCGGACTCGCCGCAAAAAACGCCATCAAATAAAAAGTTTCTAGCAATAAAAAACCCA
>CAYLWV010000102.1:0-3907 GCA_964387485.1 uncultured Dechloromonas sp.
TTGGCGTAATACACCACGCCACCGGCATCGGTGTCTTCGTAATAAATGCGGACGGGATGATGAAAGCGCGTCATGTCGTATGGCTCACGGGGTGTCGTTCTGCCAAAGCGGCATGCTGGTGTCGCCATCCGGTGTTGGCAGGCCGAGGTGGTGATAGACCCGGCTGGTGGCCACTCGGCCGCGCGGGGTGCGCTGTAGATAGCCTTGCTGTATGAGGAAGGGCTCCAGCACATCTTCGATGGTATCGCGAGCTTCGCCAATGGCGGCCGCCAGGTTGTCCACGCCGACGGGACCGCCGCCGAATTTTTCGATGACGGCCAGTAACAGTTTGCGGTCCATCAGGTCCAGGCCGACCGGATCGACATCCAGCATGGCAAGGGCGGCATCGGCAATGCGCGCATTGATACCGCCGATATGGTCGGCGGCGCGGATCTCGGCATAGTCGCGGACGCGACGCAGCAGACGGTTAGCGATGCGTGGCGTACCGCGGGAGCGTTTGGCGACTTCTAGGGCGCCGTCATCCGCCAGTGACATTTCCAGCAGGCGGGCCGAGCGGGCCACGATCTGCTGCAGATCTTCCGGCGCGTAAAACTCCAGGCGCGACACGATGCCGAAACGATCCCGTAGCGGGTTGGTCAGCATGCCGGCGCGTGTGGTGGCGCCGACCAGTGTGAACGGCGGCAGATCAAGCTTCACTGAGCGGGCGGCGGGGCCTTCGCCGATCATGATGTCGATCTGGTAATCCTCAAGCGCTGGGTACAGAATCTCTTCGACCACGGGCGACAGACGATGGATTTCATCGATGAACAGCACATCATGCGGTTCCAGATTGGTCAGCAGGGCCGCCAGATCGCCAGGGCGCTCCAGTACCGGGCCGCTGGTCTGGCGCAGATTGACGCCGAGCTCATGGGCGATGATGTGCGCCAGCGTGGTTTTGCCCAGACCGGGCGGGCCAAAGAGCAGCACGTGGTCGAGAGCATCACCGCGTTTTTTGGCGGCTTCGATAAACAGGCCCAGCTGGTCGCGTACCTTGTGCTGGCCCGTGTAGTCGACCAGCCGCTTTGGGCGCAGTGCCCGTTCCAGTGCTTCTTCCTGGCGGGAAGCGCTGGTCGGTGTAATCAACCGCTCGGGCGCAGTCGAGAAATCATCTGTCTCGATCACATGCGCTCCGCGTGGGTCAGGGAATTACGATGGTTCAGCCACTGGTTCGTAATGGCTACCGCCAGCGCCAGCAGGGTCGGGCCGATGAAGATACCGACAAAGCCAAAGGCCAGAATGCCGCCAAAGGTGCCCAATGCGATGAGCAGAAAGGGCAGGCTGGCGGTGTGCGCAATCAGAATCGGGCGCACGACGTTATCCACACTGCTGATGCCGGCGGCCCCCCAGACGGCCATGAAAATGGCCCAGCCGGTGAGGCCCTGGTCGTACAGCCAGTAGGCGGCGCCCATCCAGATCAGTACCGGGCCGGCCGGCAGCATGGAGGTCATGAAGGTGGCGGCACCGAGCAGACCGGCATTGGGCACACCAGCAATACGGAAGCCAATGTAGGCCACCAGACCTTGGGCGGCGGCCGTGCCGAGAATGCCGACCATGACGCCGATGATGGTCTTGCCTGCCACGTCGACCATGTGTAGGCCGATATCGCCACTCAGCCGACGGGCGGCACTGCGCAACCATAGAGCCCATTGTTCGCCATCGCGGTAGGCAAAGAAGGCAATAAAGATGGCCAGCAGTACTTGCAGCACGCCATTGGCAATGCCGGAGGCGGCACTGGTAATCAGCCGGCGGGCCGGCTCATAAATGCGTTGGAGAATTTCTGTTGAGGCCCCGGCGTCATTGGTCAGATGGGTCCAGTACTCCAGCGCATGTTCGCCAACGACCGGTAGGTTGATCAGCCATTCCGGTGGCGTGGGAATGCCGCCATCAAATTTCTGACGAATGGTGTCGGCGAGTATGGCCGCCACCTTGGTCGCCTGACCGCCCAGGAAGAACATGGGGATCAGAATCACCACCGTGAGCAGCACGGTCATCAGGCCGGCCGCCAGCGTTTTACGCTTGCCGAGCTTGTTGACCAGCCAGCGGTAGGGGCTCCAGGTGGCCACGACAATAATCAGGGCGGTGAGCAGCGGTGATAGAAAGGGGCGCAATACCCACAGCACCCCGATGATGAGCAGGGCGATGATCGTGATGCGGGAGATCTGTAGTCCGGGGGAGTACATGCGCTATGTCCTTGGGCCGGTTATTTCAGTCCGGACAACTGTTTCAGAGCGAGACGAATGGCATCGGTGGTACTGACACCGGCGGGCAGGGCTTTGGTGGCACTTTGCGCTTCCTTGGCATTGTAGCCGAGTGCGACCAGGGCATCGATCGTGTCCTGTAACGGGTCGGTAGCCATCGTCTGGCCGGCTGGCAGGGTGGTTGCCTGTCCGCTGAGGGCGTCCAGTTTGCCTTTCAGCTCCAACAGCAGGCGTTCGGCCGTTTTCTTGCCAATGCCCGGAATGCGGGTGAAGCAGGCGACATCCTGGCGGGCAATGGCCGCCGCCAGTTCGTCAACGTTCAGGCCGGAGAGCACGGCCAGAGCCATGCGGGCCCCGATGCCGGAGATCTTGATCAGTTGCCGGAAGGCGACGCGTTCGCGTTCATGCAGAAAGCCATACAGGAAGTGTCCGTCTTCACGGATGGCCATGTGGATATGCAATGTGACTGGTGTATCCAGCGCGGGTAACTCGCAAAAGGTGTTCATCGACACATCGACTTCATAGCCCACGCCCTGCACATCGAGCATGATGGCGGGTGGTTGTTTGGCAATGAGGCGGCCGTTTAAGCGTCCGATCATGGAGTGTTGTTCCGGGCTGTCGATGGGCGCGCGTGCGCGCGGTTCAGAAGTTCGCTGTCGGCCAGCGCCAGCAGGCGACCGCCGCGCTGGCGTCGGCCGGGGGCGGCTAACTGACCCAGCCCTTGCGAGGCATGGGCATGGCAAATGGCACAGGCCAGGGCGTCTGCCGCATCGCTGCCGGGCTCACCGGGCAGGGTGAGCAGGCGCATCACCATGTGTGCCACCTGCTGTTTGGCGGCTTTGCCGTGACCGACCACCGATTGTTTGACCTGCAGCGCGGTGTATTCGCTGACTGGCAGTCGTTGAGACACCAGGGCCGTAATGGCGGCACCACGAGCCTGGCCCAGTAACAGGGTGGATTGCGGGTTGACGTTGGAGAACACCTGCTCGACCGCCGCAATGTGCGGTTGGTAGGTGCCGATAATGTCGGTGATGCCGGCAAACAGCGTGTGCAGTCGCTCTGGCAGGTGCTGGTTGCCGTCGGACTTAATGCAGCCGCTGGCCACATAACGGAGCTTTTGGCCCTGTACGTCAATGACGCCAAAGCCGGTCGTGCGCAGGCCCGGGTCAATACCCAGAATCCGGGTAACGGTGGTGTTGGTCGTGCGCGTGACCGTGGCCAAGAGATCAGGCCTCGTCGAAAACGGCGCTGGTGTAAACCGCCTGAACGTCGTCCAGAGATTCAATGGCGTCAATCAGCTTCTGCATTTTGGCGGCATCATCACCCGTCAGCTCGGTTTCGTTGAGCGGGCGCATGGTGACTTCAGCCATTTCCGCTTTGAAACCAGCGGCGGTCAGCGCGTCCTGCACGGCACCGAAGTCATTCGGTGCGCAGAGCACCTCCAGTGCACCATCGTCATGCGTTTGCACGTCTTCGGCACCCGCTTCGATGGCGGTGTCCATCAGTGCGGCCTCATCGGTGCCCGGGGCGAACAGAAACTGGCCACAATGCTGAAACTGGAAGGCCACACAACCATCCGTGCCCAGGTTGCCACCATGCTTCGAAAAGGCATGGCGAACATCCGCCACCGTACGGGTTTTGTTGTCGGTCAGGCAGTCGACGATGACGGC
>CAYLWV010000103.1:0-3832 GCA_964387485.1 uncultured Dechloromonas sp.
GCTTGTAGTTCATGACCAGGAAGATACCAGTCAGGATCTGGATGACCAGCACGAGCAGGGCCAACGAGCCGAAGAAATACCAGAAGTTGAAGTTCTTCGGTGCGTAGTACTCGGTCAGGTGACCCTTGATGGTCGAGGTCAGCGGAAAACGTGCATCAATCCACTCGAGCACATTGCCACCCACACTACCGTCGGACTTGTACTTTTCGAAATGCTTGTTGCTGGCCATCATCAGGCTCCTTTGCTTTCGCCGATGACCAGGCGGGTATCGCTCAGATAGGCGTGTGGCGGAATTTCGAGGTTGGTCGGCGCCGGCTTGTCCTTGAAGACGCGGCCAGCCAGGTCAAAGGTCGAACCGTGGCACGGGCAGAGGAAACCGCCCAGCCAATCGCCCGGCATACCTTGTGAGGCGCCTTCGGAAAACTTTGACGACGGGGAACAGCCCAGGTGCGTACAGATACCGATAGCAACCCAGATATTGTCCTTGATCGAACGATGTTCGTTCTTGCAATACGCTGGCTGTTGGTCTTTTTCCGAATTCGGATCAGCAACAGCGTCATTCAGCTTAGGCAACGTACCGAGCATTTCGGGTGTGCGATTCAGGATCCATACAGGCTTGCCTCGCCATTCCACAACCATCATCTGGCCGGGTTCCAGCTTGCTGATATCAGCCTCGACTGGTGCACCAGCTGCACGGGCTCGTGCAGATGGCAGCATGCTGCTGACAAAAGGCACCAGCGCGGCAACCGCGCCCACACCCCCAATCGCCGCGGTGGTTACGAGTAACCGGCGACGGCTGGGATCTACTTTCTGCTCAATGCTCATGGATATGTCCCCAGAGTGTTCAGACTTCAGGCTTAATTAACTTTTAAGATTATACGCAAAGACCGCTCAGGATTCCAGCCGTCGGCGCTCTCTTAACGCTTGGGCCAGTGTGCCGCTGTCGACAAACTCGAGCTCCCCACCTACCGGCACCCCCCGGGCGATCCGGGAAACCTTGAGTCCCTGTTTCTTGAGTAATTCGCTAACAAAATGCGCCGTGGCCTCACCTTCGTTGGTGAAATTGGTCGCCAGGATGACTTCCTGCACAACGCCATCCCCAGCGCGGGCCACCAGCTGGTCCAGCCGCAAATTACGCGGTCCCAATCCATCCAATGGGGAAATACGGCCCATCAGCACGTAGTACAACCCGTTATAGGATTGGGTTTGTTCGATCATATTGAGATCAACCGGCGTTTCAACCACACAAAGTACTGACGCATCGCGCCGGTCAGACTCGCAACGCTCGCAAACTGGTGTTTCCGTGTAGGTATTACAACGCTCGCAATGGCGTATCCGGTTGATGGCCGAATCGAGGGCAAACCCAAGCCGTGCAGCCCCCTCGCGGTCATGCTGCAGGAGGTGATACGCCATGCGTTGCGCCGATTTTGGCCCGACGCCTGGCAGACAGCGCAGCGCCTCGATCAGGCTTTCAAGGGTTGCAGACACGTATCAGAATGGCAGTTTAAAGCCAGGCGGCAGGTTCAGGCCGGCCGTAAAGCCGGACATTTTAGCCTGCGAGGTTTCTTCGACACGGCGAACAGCATCGTTCACGGCAGCAGCCACCAGATCTTCAAGCATTTCACGATCATCCATGGCCGCCGGATCGATACCAATGCGACGCACTACATGAGCACAGGTCATGGTCACCTTGACCAGACCGGAGCCGGCCTGACCATCCACCTCGACATCCGCCAGCTCTTCCTGTGCCTTCTTCATCCGATCCTGCATCTGTTGCGCCTGCTTCATCAGACCGCCAATACCTGCCATGCCACCCATACCACGCATACTCACGCTCCTTGTTCGGTTAAAGAGGATCAACCCGCCACGGGACGAATAGATCCATCAATCAACTTTGCATCAAAAATATCAATCATTTCCTGCACCAGCGGGTCGCTCTCGATCGCTGCCACAGCATGGTTCTGCCGCTCTTCTGCCGCTTCCTTTTTCAGCACGGCCGCCGTCACACCCACCTGATCCACCACATCAAAACGGACGCGCACCGCACCACCCAGCAATTCACCCAGCATTTGCTGCATGCGCTGTTCAGACGCAGGCATGAGTAACTGGCGATGGGTGGCCGGCAGATTCAACACGAGCAGACCATCAGCAAAGGATTGAAAAGCGCTATGTTGCGCCAATTCGCGGGCCATACCCTTCAGCCCGAGCTTGTCCACCACTGTCGGCCAGGAGGTCGCATCCAGTCCCTCCTGCGCGGATGCTGCTGCGACAACCGCTTCAGTTTTCGGCGGATCTGCAGCAGCCGCTGCCGAGCTCGATGCCGTAGCGATAGGTGATGGCACGACAGCCAACGATTCCGGCAAACGCTTCTCAGCGACCACAGACGCGGGACTGGACGGCATAGCAACCGAATTCGCCGCAATGGCTGCATGGGAAATAGAAACACCCGGATGCACCGCCAGCAACCTCAGCATAGCCATCATGAAGCCATGCGCAGGATCCGGTGCCAGGCGCATGTCGGCACGTGCCTTAGTACTGATCTGATAGATCAACTGTACAAATTGCGGCGTACACAGACCGGCCAACTGAGCGAGCCGCGTGGCGTCATCCGTGGCCAACGAAGAAAATTCTTGCGCGCCTTCAGGGGCATCAAACTGAACAAGTTGCAACCCGACCGACAATCGTGCCAGATCATCCAGGGCCGATTCGAAAGACTGAGAGGCTGCAGCCATTTGCTGGCAGATCGTGCGCAGTGTGCCAACATCACCAGCAATCAATGCGGACAACACATCCAGCATTCGGGACATATTGGACGTACCAAGCATCTGCGACACCTGCACGAGATCAACGCTACCCGCACCGTGAGCAATGGCCTGATCCAGCAAGGATAGGGCATCACGAACACTGCCACTTGCGGCTCTGGCAATCAGATCCAGCGCCTTGGGGTCTGCTTGCAGACCTTCACCTGTCAGCACATGGGTCAGATGTGACGCCAGCAGTTGCGGTGACAACTGTCGAAGATTGAACTGCAGACAGCGAGAAAGCACCGTGACCAGGATCTTCTGGGGATCCGTTGTGGCCAGAATAAATTTGACATGTGCCGGCGGCTCTTCCAGCGTCTTGAGCATGGCATTAAAAGCATGTGCCGTCAGCTGATGGACTTCGTCGATCATGTAGACTTTGTAACGGCCGACACTCGGAAGAAACGTGGCCTGCTCGAGCAACTGCACCATCTCGTCAACACCGCGATTGGATGCGGCATCCATCTCAATATAGTCAACAAAACGACCGGCATCAATTTGCTGGCAGGCAGAACAAACACCGCATGGCGTCGAAGAAACACCTTGCTCACAGTTCAGGGCTTTGGCGAGAATCCGCGCAATGGTTGTTTTACCAACACCGCGCGTACCGGTCAGCAGATAGGCATGGTGCAAGCGGTTGGCATCGAGTGCGTGAGTTAACGCACGGACTACAGAATCCTGGCCAACCAGGGACTCAAACGATTTCGGGCGCCACTTGCGCGCGAGGACCTGGTAGCTCATGGTGGATTCTTAAAAATAGGGAGGTGGCGAGCCTAACCCCCGGCACTTGCGTCAATCGCTTGGGCTGCTTCCTTCCGGACCTGACCCGGTTAACGACCTAACAATGCGAGGAGACCCGCCACGCAGAATTCTACCAGCCTCAAAGCGGTATTCGGTAGCACGGCATAAAAAATTCGCGACGACAAGAAACACCTAAAAAACAAGCGCTATAAAGTAAAAACCCCATCCTAGTTGCATAGGATGGGGTTTTTGGTATGGGGTGCCTGGCGGTGACCTACTTTCGCGAGCGA
>CAYLWV010000104.1:0-3829 GCA_964387485.1 uncultured Dechloromonas sp.
CGGTCACAAACATGTACGAGCTGTCCTTGACCATGAAAATGAAGTCGGTCATTGACGGCGAATACACGGCGCCACCGGCACACGGCCCCATGATCATGGAGATCTGGGGAATCACACCCGAGGCCATGACGTTGCGCTGGAAGACTTCAGCGTAACCGCCCAGAGCAGCAACACCTTCCTGAATGCGGGCGCCGCCCGAATCATTGAGGCCGATCACCGGCGCGCCGACCTTCATGGCTTGATCCATGATCTTGCAAATCTTCTCGGCATGCGTTTCCGACAGCGAGCCACCGAGTACGGTGAAGTCTTGCGAGAACACGAACACCAGGCGGCCGTTCACAGTACCGTAACCGGTCACCACACCGTCACCCGGCAGGGATTGTTTTTCCATGCCGAAATCGGTGCAGCGGTGTTCCTTGAACATATCCCACTCTTCGAAGGACTCCGGATCCAGGAACAGTTCGATACGTTCGCGGGCGGTCAGCTTGCCCTTGGCGTGTTGTGCGTCGATACGCTTCTGACCACCGCCCAGACGCGCTTGTTCGCGCTTCTGTTCGAGCTGATGGATGATGTCTTGCATAGTGGGACTCCTTAGGTGATATCCGGAATTACGAACCAAGACCCGTGGTCGTTGGCGATGTTTGAGCAAGAGTTGTGCCTAAAAAGGCACCCAGTAACTGACGGGCGGCCGAGGCAGGCGTCTGGCGTGCGCCGTCGACCGCCTGACGAATAGCCGGCAGATTGGCGAGCACGCTGGGATTGGCATGGAAGGCGCGGCGCAAGCCAGAGTCGATCAGACTCCACATCCAGGCCTGGGCCTGATGGCGGCGACGTGCTTCGAATTCTCCGGTCGGCACCAATGCCGTGCGGTATTTCTCGATGGCTTCCCAGAATTTTTCGATGCCATCATGGTGCAGCGCGCTCAGTGCGATAACCGGTGGTTGCCAGTTCGGGCTGGTCGGGCGCAGCATGCCCAGTGCGTTTTTCCACTGGGCCGCTGTGACGGCTGCGGCACGTGGATCGATGTCGGCCTTGTTGATGACCACCAGGTCGGCGATCTCGACAATGCCTTTCTTGATAGCTTGCAGATCATCGCCCGCGTTGGGTAGTTGCAGCAGACAGAACATGTCGACCATACCAGCAACCGTGGTTTCCGACTGACCAACGCCAACCGTTTCAACAATGATCACGTCGTAGCCCGACGCTTCGCAAAGCAGCATGGCTTCGCGGGTTTTTTCGGCGACACCACCCAGCGAACCCGACGACGGGCTGGGGCGAATGAAGGCTTCTTCACGCGCCGATAGCTGTTCCATGCGGGTCTTATCGCCGAGGATAGAGCCGCCGGAAACGCTTGATGAAGGGTCTACTGCCAGCACCGCGAGTTTGTGGCCTTGCTTGATCAGCCACATGCCTAGCGCTTCGATGAAGGTTGACTTGCCGGCGCCGGGTACACCCGAGATGCCAATACGGATCGCGTTGCCGGTACTCGGCAGCAAGGCGTTCAGTACCTGTTGCGCACGGATCTGATGATCCTCACGCGTCGATTCGATCAGCGTAATGGCTTTGGCCAGTGCACGACGCTGCCCCGCGCGTACGCCATCCACCAACACCTGATCGGTGTCGGTGAGCAGGGTATTTTCACCGGGAGTGGCGTACGACATGGCGTTCATCCGCTGATTGCGTACTTACTTGGCCTGAGCCTTGCGGATCTCAGCCAGCACCGTGCGGGCCGAATCCTCAATGCGCGTGCCCGGACCGAAGATGGCCTTGGCGCCCGCTTTGTACAGCGTATCGTAATCCTGAGCCGGAATCACGCCACCGGCGAAGACAATGATGTCATCCGAACCTTGATCCTGTAGGGCTTTCACGAGGGCCGGCAGCAGCGTTTTGTGGCCGGCGGCCAGCGACGACACGCCAATGGCGTGCACGTCGTTTTCAATCGCCTGACGAGCGGCCTCTTCCGGTGTCTGGAACAACGGACCCATGTCGATATCGAAGCCTAGATCGGCAAAGGCGGTAGCAACAACCTTGGCGCCACGATCATGGCCATCCTGCCCCAGCTTCGCAATCATGATGCGTGGGCGACGACCCTGTTCCAGCACGAACTTCTCGATGTCCTGCTTGATCTCTTCCCAGCTGTCCTGACCTTGCACAACGCCTCCGTACACACCGGAAATGGTTTGGTTGTTGGCGCGGAAACGGCCGAAGACCGTTTCCAGCGCATCCGACACTTCGCCCACCGTGGCACGCAGGCGGATCGCTTTGACGGCCAGATCCAGCAGGTTGCCCTGACCACTCTTGGCGCATTCGGTCAGCGCGTTCAGCGCTGCGTCCACAGCAGCGCTGTCACGCTTGGCGCGAATGCTCTTGAGGCGCGCAACCTGAGCTTCTCGCACAGCAAAGTTATCGATGTCGAGAATATCGATCTCGTCTTCCTTGGCCAGCTTGTATTTGTTGACGCCGACAATAACGTCTTTGCCCGAGTCGATGCGGGCCTGCTTCTCGGCAGCACAGGTCTCGACCTGCATCTTGGCCCAACCCGATTCCACCGCTTTGGTCATGCCGCCCATGGCTTCGATTTCTTCCATGATGGCCCAGGCCTTGTCGGCCATGTCCTGCGTCAGTTTTTCCATCATATAGGAGCCGGCCCACGGATCGATCACGTTAGTGATGTGGGTTTCTTCCTGAATGATGAGCTGGGTGTTACGGGCGACACGGGCCGAGAACTCGGTCGGCAGCGCAATGGCTTCATCCAGCGCGTTGGTATGCAGCGACTGGGTGCCGCCGAAGACGGCGGCCATCGCTTCGATCGTCGTACGCACGACGTTGTTGTACGGGTCCTGCTCGGTCAGCGACCAGCCCGAGGTCTGCGAGTGGGTACGCAGCATCATCGACTTGGCGCTCTTCGGATTGAACTCCGACATCACCCGATGCCACAGCAGACGCGCGGCACGCATCTTGGCGATTTCCAGATAGAAGTTCATGCCCACGGCCCAGAAGAACGACAAACGGCCGGCGAAGGCGTCGACATCCAGACCTGAGGCAATACCGGTGCGCACATATTCGCGACCATCGGCCAGTGTGAAAGCCAACTCAATCGCCTGGTTCGCGCCGGCCTCCTGGATGTGGTACCCGGAAATCGAGATCGAGTTGAACTTTGGCATGTGCTGTGCCGTGTAACCGAAGATGTCCGAAATAATCTTCATCGACGGGGTCGGCGGATAAATATAGGTGTTACGAACCATGAACTCTTTGAGGATGTCGTTCTGGATCGTGCCGGACAGCTTGTCTTGCGAAACGCCTTGCTCTTCGGCAGCCACAATATAGCCAGCCAGAATCGGCAGCACGGCACCGTTCATTGTCATCGAGACGGAAATTTTGTCGAGCGGGATACCGTCAAACAGAATCTTCATGTCCTCGACGGAGTCGATGGCCACACCGGCCTTGCCGACGTCACCAACCACACGGGCATTGTCCGAATCGTAGCCACGGTGCGTAGCTAGGTCGAATGCCACCGAAACGCCCTGGCCACCGGCGGCCAGCGCCTTGCGGTAGAAGGCATTCGAGGCTTCGGCCGTCGAGAAGCCAGCGTACTGACGGATCGTCCACGGCTTCACGGCATACATGGTCGGCTGGGGGCCGCGCAGGAACGGGGCGAAGCCTGGCAGGGTGTCGGCGTATTGCAGACCTTCGACATCCTGCTGTGTATAGAGCGGTTTGACAGTCAGGCCTTCTGGGGTATGCCAGTCCAGGCGGCTCAGATCACCATCGGGTGATTGTTTGGCGGCGGCCTTTTTCCAAGCCTCGATGGCTTCAGGGGTGGCTTTGT
>CAYLWV010000105.1:0-3825 GCA_964387485.1 uncultured Dechloromonas sp.
CCGAATATCGATACCGATATCGATGCCACGGAAGTGGTGTTGACGCTCGCACCGGAAACCAATGGTGAAGTCGCTGTGAAAGCTTGGCAGGCTCTGTCGGAATTTACAGGAATCGATCATCGCCATCTGGCGTTGACCCGTGAAGACGAGAAGATCCGTTACCGCGATATTCAGGCGCAGCCGCGCAAGATTATCTCCAGCCCGACCTGGAGTGGCATCGAATCCGAGCATGTCAGCTACAACGCCGGCTACACCAACGTGCATGAGTTGATCCCCTGGCGTACCCTCACCGGCCGTCAGCAGCTGTATCAGGATCACGAATGGATGCGTGCATTTGGCGAAGGCTTCTGTTCGTACAAGCCGCCGGTCGATCTGCGCAGCCATCAGCAGGTGATGAATGCCAAGCCGAACGGGAATAAAGAAATCGCGCTGAACTTCATTACGCCGCACCAGAAGTGGGGGATTCACAGTACCTACACCGACAACCTGATCATGCTGACCCTGTCACGCGGTGGTCCGATTGTCTGGCTGTCGGAAGTAGACGCCCAGAAGGTCGGCATTGTTGATAACGACTGGATCGAAGCCTTTAACAGCAATGGTGCCCTGTGTGCCCGGGCTGTGGTTAGCCAGCGGGTGCCGGAAGGGATGGTGATGATGTACCACGCCCAGGAGAAGATTGTGAATGTGCCGGGTTCTGAGATCACTCAGACGCGCGGCGGTATTCACAACTCGGTGACCCGTGCGGTGCTCAAGCCGACGCATATGATCGGTGGCTACGCCCAACTGAGCTATGGCTTTAACTACTACGGCACGGTCGGCTCCAACCGCGACGAGTTCGTGGTGGTCCGCAAGATGAACAAAGTGGACTGGATGGACGGTCCTGCACAACCGGCAATGGAGGCCTGATCATGAAAGTTCGTGCACAAATCGGTATGGTGCTCAATCTGGACAAGTGCATCGGCTGCCATACCTGTTCGGTGACCTGTAAGAATGTCTGGACCACGCGTGAAGGTGTGGAATATGCCTGGTTCAATAACGTGGAGACCAAGCCGGGCGTCGGTTTTCCGCGTAACTGGGAAGACCAGCAGGAATGGAACGGTGGTTGGGAGCGTAAGTCCAACGGCAAGCTGCAGCTCAAGATGGGCTCGAAGCTCAAGGTGTTGTCGAAAATTTTTGCCAACCCGGATCTGCCACAGATTGACGATTACTACGAGCCTTTTACATTCGACTACGAGCATTTGCAGAATGCGCCTTTGTCCAAGGCAGCACCGGTCGCCCGTCCGCGTTCGCTGATTACCGGCGAGCGTATGGAAAAGATCAACGGCGGCCCGAACTGGGAAGAAATTCTCGGTACGGAGTTTAGCAAGCGCTCGAAGGACTACAACTTCGAAGACGTCCAGAAAGAGATGTACGGACAATTCGAAAACACGTTCATGATGTATCTGCCGCGACTGTGCGAACACTGCCTCAACCCAGCCTGTGTGGCGGCGTGTCCGGCAGGGTCAATCTACAAGCGCGAAGAAGATGGTGTCGTGCTGATTGATCAGGACAAGTGTCGTGGCTGGCGTATGTGCGTGTCCGCCTGCCCGTACAAGAAAATCTATTACAACTGGAAGAGCGGCAAGTCCGAGAAGTGTATTCTCTGCTACCCGCGCCTGGAATCAGGTCAACCTACGGTATGTTCGGAGACTTGTGTCGGCCGTATCCGTTACCTCGGTGTGTTGCTCTATGACGCTGATCGCATTGAAGAAGCCGCCTCGGTCGAAAACGAACAGGATCTCTACCATCAGCAATTAAGCATGTTCCTGGATCCGAATGATCCTGAAGTGCGTGCTGCTGCTTTGCGAGATGGCGTGCCTCAAGCCTGGATCGATTCGGCTGCCCAGTCTCCGGTCTACAAGATGGCAATTGACTGGAAAATTGCTTTCCCGTTGCATCCGGAATACCGCACGCTGCCGATGGTCTGGTATGTGCCGCCACTGTCGCCGATCAATACGGCCCTGGAGAAGGGGCAGATGCAGATGAAGGGTATGCTGCCGGACGTTGAGTCGCTGCGTATTCCAGTCAAATATCTGGCTAACCTGCTGACTGCTGGCGAAGAAAAGCCGGTGCACGAGGCGCTGAATCGCATGCTTGCCATGCGCCGGTTCATGCGCGACCGTCATGTCGCCAAGTTCGACAATCAGGCGGTGCTGGAACAGGCCGATCTGAGCGTCGCTGAGGTGGAAGATATGTACCGCTATCTGGCGATTGCCAACTACGAAGACCGTTTCGTGATCCCGACCACGCACCGTGAATATGCCGAGAACGCCTTTGACATGAAGGGTTCGTGCGGCTTCTCGTTCGGCAACGGTTGCTCGGACGGCGATTCCGAGACCAGTCTGTTCGGTCGCAAGAACGGCGAACGCGTGATTCCGATCCATGAGGTGAAATGATGCAAACGCGGACTTTGAAAGCCATCTCGTTGCTGCTGCATTATCCGGATCAGGATCTGCTTGATCACCTCGGAGATGTGCAGGCAGTGACAGATGCTGAAAATAGCATTCAGCGCGGCCGTCTGGCGGCTCTGTATCAGCATCTGGGACAGGGCGATCTGTATCTGCTGGAAGAAAACTACGTGGCGCTGTTTGATCGCGGTCGAGGAACGTCACTGTATCTCTTCGAGCATGTGCACGGGGAATCCCGTGATCGTGGTCAGGCGATGGTCGATCTGCTGACCATGTATGGTGAGTCCGGTTTCGATCTGCCGCCGGGCGAGCTGCCCGATTACCTGCCGGTCTTCCTGGAATATCTTTCCCAGCTGGAGCCCGCCAAGGCCAAGCAATTGCTGATGGAAGTCACGCATCTGGTGCGTAACATCGGTGAGAACCTGGCCAAGCGCGGTAGTCATTATTACCTGCTGTGCTCGGCACTGCTCGAAATGGCCGGTGAGAAGGGCATCGACATCGAATTTGTGCCGATGGACTTTAGTACCGAGCAGGAGGATTACGACAAGCTGGATAAGGTCTGGGCCGAAGAACCCGTTACTTTCGGCGGCGGGTGCTCCACACCCGATTACGGCACAGCGTCGGGTGAATCCGTCGTGCAATTCATGCCGCGTGCTGACAGCCAAAAAACTGTCGCTGTTGAAACTCTGGGAGCATAACCATGGACTACGTGAATAATCTGTTGTTTGACATCTATCCTTATGTTGCGCTTTCGATCTTTCTGTTGGGTAGTCTGATCCGCTACGACCGGGATCAGTACACCTGGAAGGCGGATTCATCACAACTGCTGCGCCGTGGGCAGTTGCGACTGGGTAGCAACCTGTTTCACATCGGTATCATCGGCCTGTTTTTCGGCCACTTTGCCGGCCTGCTGACGCCGAAAGATCTGTACCACGCTGTCGGCCTTTCAACGGAAGGCAAACAATTGCTGGCCATGATGGCAGGGGGTGTGATGGGATCGATGGCGATGATCGGTGTCCTGTTGCTGTTACAGCGTCGCTTATCAGATCCGCGTATCCGTAAGACCTGTACCGGCATGGATATATTCATTCTGATCTGGATCTTCATCACGCTGGCGTTGGGGCTGCTGACCATTCCGTTTTCGGCCGGCCATATGGATGGTAGCGTGATGCTACTCTTGGCTGGTTGGGCACAGTCGATCGTGACTTTCCAACCCGGTGCGGCAGAGTATCTGGCCACGGTATCGTGGGCTTACAAGATTCACCTGCTGTTCGGGATGACGCTATTCGTGCTCTTTCCGTTTACCCGTCTGGTGCATGTCTGGAGTGGCTTCGGTACGTTGGGTTATCTGATCCGCCCGCATCAGGTGGTGAGAAAG
>CAYLWV010000106.1:0-3698 GCA_964387485.1 uncultured Dechloromonas sp.
TGTCTTGAAAAGCCGCACGAAGACAAAGCACCGGCCTAACCAGCGCTCCCTGTTCGGGGAGATTCTCGACTGGATGCTGGCGCCGCTGCTGTTTGTGTGGCCGCTCAGTATTGTGGTGACGTACCACTACGCCATGTCGGTGGCGGCCAACCCATTTGATCAGAGTCTGCGCGAAAACGTGCTGGCGATTTCCCGGCAGGTGCATTTTGTCGAAGGTGCGGCACAGCCGGTGGTGAGTTTTTCCCGATCAGCCCATGCACTGTTGCGGGCGGACGAAACGGATGTGGTGTATTTCCATGTGATTTCGTCAGACGGCAAGCTGATTCAGGGGGACCGGGAGCTGCCGGTGCCGATTCCGCTGACCAAGCCGTTGACCCCGGAAAACGAAGTAGGCTTCCGCGATGCCGAGCTGGGCGGTGAAGAGCTGCGTATTGCCTATACGGTGGTCACGTCGGCGGATAACCCCAAAGATTGGGTGGTGGTGGAGGTGGGTGAATCGCTGGAAAAGCGAAACCAGCTGATTAACCAGATTGTGGCGAGCGTGATTCTGCCGCAGTTCTTTATTGTGCCGGTCGTTGTGGTGCTGGTCTGGTTTGGCCTGGCGCAGGGGTTGCGGCCGCTCCGATTTTTGAAGTCGCGTATTGCTTCACGCAGCGAACATGATCTGTCGCCGATGACCGTGCGGCGCTTGCCGGAAGAGATTCAGCCACTGGTCGAAGCCTTTAATGATCTGCTGGATCGCATGCGCGATAACCTGGAAGTGCAACAGCGCTTTATTGCCGATGCGGCACATCAGTTGAAGACGCCGCTGACGGCCCTGAAGACACAGGCGCAGCTGGCGATGTATGAAGACGAGCCGGAGGCGTTGCGCGGTTCATTGCAGCGTATTGGCAGTAGTGTGGATCGGGCTTCGCATCTGGTGTCGCAGCTCCTGACGCTGGCCCGGGCCGAAAGTACGGGTGATATGCAGGCCGAGGCGCGGGTGGATATGGCGGCCCTGGTGCGTGAAGTTGCAGAAGAATGGGTGTTGCCCGCGGCTCAGAAGCATCTGGAACTGGATTTCGAGGCGCCACCGGCCGGTGCGCCGGTCTTCGGTAACGCCTTTCTGTTGCGCGAGATGGTGAGCAATCTGATTGATAACGCCATTCGATATACGCCGGGCACAACGGCCGAGCCCGGACAGATTCACGTGCGAGTGATGGATGTGCGGGAAACCGCGCATGTCATGGAAACGGAGGAGGGCCTGTTGGTGAAACGGCCGCTGCGTTGGGTGGTACTGGAAGTCGAAGATACCGGCGTGGGGCTGACCGAGGTGCAGGCCGAGCTGGTGTTCGAACGCTTCTTCCGCGTGGATGACGCCAAGACCTCAGGCAGCGGCCTGGGTCTGCCGATTGTGCGGGAGATTGCCGCCTATCATCATGGTGAGGCACGGTTGATGCCAAACCCCTCCGGCAAAGGGGTGACGGCGCAGGTGCGGTTGCCGATGTATGTGGTGGCGCCACCACAGCCGGCCAGGCCGTATCGGCCGCCGCTGATGCCGGGCGGCGTGTAATATCAATGCACCCGTGCCGGTGCTATGATCGGCACGGTTTCTGATTTCTGAAGGATGAAGACATGATCAAGGTCGGGATTGTTGGCGGTACAGGGTATACCGGGGTTGAGCTGTTACGTCTGCTGGCAGCGCACCCGGGGGTTGAGCTGAAAGCGATTACGTCGCGCGGTGACGCCGGGTTGCCGGTGGCCGATATGTTCCCCAACCTGCGTGGCCATGTGGATCTGGCGTTTGAAGACCCGGCCAAGGCCGATCTGGGTGCTTGTGATGTGGTGTTCTTTGCCACGCCGAACGGCATTGCCATGCAACAGGCCCCGGAATTGCTGGCCAAGGGTGTGAAGGTGATTGACCTGGCCGCCGATTACCGCATCAAGGATATTCCGACCTGGGAAAAATGGTACGGCATGACGCATGCCAGCCCGGATTGGGTCGCCAAGGCCGTGTACGGTTTGCCGGAAATCAACCGCGCCGCCGTGAAGAATGCGCAGCTGATTGCCAACCCAGGCTGCTACCCGACGGCCGTGCAGCTGGGTTTCCTGCCACTGATTGAGGCGGGGGTGGTGGATGTGAGCTCGCTGGTGGCGGATGCCAAATCGGGTGTTTCGGGCGCCGGGCGCAAGGCCGAGGTGCATACGCTGTTTGCCGAAGCCGGCGATAACTTCAAGGCGTATGGCGTGCCGGGCCATCGCCATCTGCCGGAAATCCGCCAAGGGCTGTCAGTGGCCGCCGGCAAGGATGTGGGCCTGACCTTCGTGCCGCACCTGACACCGCTGATTCGCGGCATTCATGCCACGCTGTATGCGCGTATCACCAAGGAAGCTGATTTCCAGAAGCTGTTCGAGGATCGCTACCAGGGTGAGGCCTTTGTCGATGTACTGCCGGCCGGCCGCCACCCGGAAACCCGTTCGGTGCGCGCCTCGAATGTGTGCCGCATTGCCGTGCATCGGCCGCAGGGCGGCGATACGCTGGTGATTCTGTCGGTGATCGATAACCTGGTGAAGGGGGCAGCGGGGCAGGCGGTGCAGAATATGAACCTGCTGTTTGGGCTGGCAGAAACTACGGGCATCAACCAAGTTCCTGTGCTGCCCTGATTGGCTATGACGGCGATCTGCATCGTTGTTCCGTACTCGCTCCCTCGCCTATCCGTGTGATATGTCTCGGTCGCTGTGTGCCAGTGTTTAAGAGGCCTCGCATCTCATCCGTCTCGCTCAATCAGCATACCCTTGGTTATTTAGGGGTTTTATTTTTCGGGCTTTGTGCTTAAATGAGATATCTGACTGTTTTGCTGGAGTATTGCCATGACTGAAGTCGCTGAAGTTTCTACAGATTTTCTGACCTTCACCGATGCCGCCGTTGCCAAGGTGGCCGATCTGATCGCCGAAGAAAACAACCCGAACCTCAAGCTGCGCGTGTTTGTTACCGGCGGCGGTTGCTCGGGCTTTTCGTATGGTTTCACCTTCGATGAAGACGTCAACGATGATGACACCACCGTGGAAAAGGGTGGCGTCACGCTGCTGATCGATTCCATGAGCTACCAGTATCTGGTGGGTGCTGAGATTGATTACACGGAAGGGTTGCAGGGGTCGCAGTTCGTGATCCGTAATCCGAATGCCACCTCCACTTGCGGCTGCGGCTCATCGTTCTCTGTTTGATTTCTGGTGATGCGAGCGCATTACGTCGTTAGTCCGTACGCGCTCCCTCGCCTATCCATTTGATATGTCTCGGTCGCTGTGTGCGGCCTGCCTCGTACTGCATCTCGCCTGACCAGAAATTTTGCACCTGTGGTTCCTAGCGGAGCGTCCGGAAGGTTTGGCTCGATTTTGGACGGTACGTCCCATGAGAGCCGGGCCTTTCGGACGTTTCGTTTTAGTGCATTCGGTTTTAAGCGGGTGTGATGTTGCCCAAGATCCTTGGGCCGGCAGCGCCGGTAACCGCGCTCAGATTGCCCGGCAGTCCATCCAGCGTACGTTGCGCTAGCCAGGCAAAGGCTGCGGCTTCGATGATGCTGGGATCCATGTCGTAGCGGGCGGTGGTATCCACCTTCATGCCCGGCAACTCATTTGCCAGGGCCTGCATCAGCTGTGGGTTATGGGCGCCACCGCCGCAGACCAGAAGTTCGACTGCCGGCCCACAATGATGGCGGACG
>CAYLWV010000107.1:0-3695 GCA_964387485.1 uncultured Dechloromonas sp.
GGCCGAGCACCAGCAGTAGCTGGTACCGCATTGGTCGCCTGGATATAAGGCACCGCGGCAGGAATCGTTTCCAGCGTGGTACCCAACGCCAATGGCAAACTCATCAGCGGCGTTGCCAGATCAAAACCCGACACATCTGCAAAAGACTCGGCCACCGGCACCTCCGGCCATTGGCCTGCCAGCAACGATACCAGCGGCGCCTGTACCGCCAGACTCACGTGGGCACCCATGGCCTGCAATACCGGCACATAACGACAGAACTGCAACGTATCACCCAGGCCCTGCTCAGCGTATAGCAGAATGGACTTACCGGCCAATGGTGCCTGGCCCAGCCATTGCGGCACCAGTGGATAACGCCGCTGGTTGCCCAATGCCGGCACGGTCCAGCGAGCTTCAAACAACGGCCAGCCGTGTTTGAAATCCCCCTGCACCAGCTTCACCCAGGACTGATGCCACTTGGCGTCTTCGTAATCAGGGTTCAAAGTCAGGGCTTTGGCATACGCCGCATCGGCTTCTGCATAGCGTGTCAGCGCACCCAGCGCCTTACCCTTGTTGAACCAGACCTGGGCAAAGCTGGGCCGCAGCGTCAGCGCCTGATCGTAAGCGGCAATCGCTTCGGCATCGCGCTGTAGATCCTGCAGCACGTTACCCAGGTTATTCCAGGCATCGGCATTCTGCGGTGCCAGCCGGGTGGCCTTCGTAAAATCCGTCAGCGCATCGTCATAACGTTTCTGCGTCGCCAACACATGACCGCGACTCATACGGGCATCCACATCATCAGGCATCAACGCAATACATTGAGCATAAGCCTGAATGGCGGAATCCAATAAACCTAACTGCTGCAAGGCATAACCGAAGTTGTAGTACACCTCGGGCTGGCGCGAGTTGTGTGCCAGTGACTGACTCAGCAGGTCGGCCCCCGCCTGAAACTGGCCCTGCTGCAGCAACATCAATCCCTGATGGTTCAGACCTTCAATCACTGCACTGCCAGGAGCGCGTTTCTGGACACGGTCAAACGCCGATTTTTTCTTGGCCATCACTGCTAGCTCATTATGGCTGGCTATACGCCCATACCCTGGTTGATCTTGTCATGCTCGGCATGCCAGAGCTCGGCCATCTCCGAGTTGGTGTAATCCTTAAAGCAGGGCGTCCCCAACGTGTAATGCAGCAACTTGGCCTCGTAGTTATCCGGGTACTCGGTGGTCAACCAGTTCCACGCGTTGGGGATCTCGCCAATCAGCGCATCGTCCAGCCACGCGAAGCGATGCAGATGCGAGCCAGGGTGTGACATCACATAGGCCGGATCCAAACGACGGTTTTCAGGATGCGCACAGTTCCATAAAATCACGCTCGACCAGTTCTTGCGCGGATAATCCTGATTTCTGTTCCCCAGGTACTTCTCGTGCGCCTTGGTCTTGTAATCGTGCTGCACGACCATCACGGCTTTGCTCTCGTCACGCAACGCCCAGAGCTTGGCGATGTCGTCGCGGCAGATCATGTCACCATCAGCAAAAATGGCCCAGCCCTGATAATCCATCAACCAGGGTGTCAGAAAGCGGGAGTAGATAAAAGCATTGCTGCCGTCCGTGTGCTTTTCCACATAGCTGTTCAGCGTATTCAACGCCAGCGGGGTAAACGACACCGGCTGCGAAGCCCGCTCCAGAATGCTCTGACAGAAGGTGTGATACGCCACTGCCTCCCGTTGATCAAAACCAATCACCACCTGAATCCGCGACATACCCAACCACGCTTTCTACGAAGTTTTCAGACAATTCACGATAGCGTTAATTGTACCCGTCCAATCACCCTGCGCCGACTGATGAAACGTTCTGATCGTCGGATACCAGAGCGAACCCTCGCCCCTGGCTTCCGACCAGTACCAGAGCTTGCCGGTACGATACGGCAGCATCAGCATCACCGGCTTGCCCAATGCGCCGGCAATATGCACCGTGGTATTACTGGCGCTGACCAGCACATCACATGCATCAACCAGACTCGCCACGCCGTCAATATCCTTGGTCAGATCAATGGTGACGGCTTTATTGAAATGCAGGCCCGCTGCTTCGGCAGCACGCACCTCATCTTTCACATCTCCATACTGCAGATTGACCACCGTACAGCCGGGCAAATGGAAGAACGGCGCAAAATCCATGAGATTCACGGATTTGTCATTCGCATACTTGTTGCGGAAGCTGCGCCAGTTCAGCCCGATAATGCGTTCACCATGAGGCGCCAGCGCCGCACGGAACGCCGCCGTTTTAGTGGCATCCGACTTCAGTAGCGGCACCTGCGCCCCGGCAAAATCGGCTGCCGATTGTCGGAAAAATTGCGGCAAACTACCCAGACAGATCTGCGCCACCACATCGGCTGGCGGCTTCTTATCTTTACTGAGCACTTCAACATGCGGGAATGAACGCTGGAACAATGGCACCAGACGGGGCTCCAGTTGCAAGCACACATTCGGAACAATCTTTAATAACTCCGGCAGCACCGACGCAAACAGAATCTGATCGCCCAGCCCCTGCTCACCACGTACCAGTAACTTGCCAGAGAGTGATGAACCTTCCCACACCGGAATCTCCGGCAAATTCACAATGCCCAATGAAGGCATACCAAAGCGGTGCTCATAGGCCGCCCAGCCTTGAGCAAAATCATGGTGCTCGAGGTAGACATGCCCCTTGTTGAAGATGGCCTCGTCATAATTCGGGCGTAGCGCCACGGCTCGCTCGTAATCAGTAACCGCAGCATCCAGATCGCGCAGACGTGCACGCGTCAGCCCCCGGCCCATCCAGGCCTCGGCATAATTCGGGTTCAATTCAATCGCTTTACTATAGGCAGCAATCGCTTCATCAAAGCGGTGCATGGCCATCAGGGCCTGCGCCCTGGCATAGTGCACTTCAGCGCGCTGCGGCGTCACAGAAATCGCCTTTTCCGCCCAGGCCAGCGCCGTTGGATACTCCCCCTGGTCATGCATGGCGCTGGAACTATTCAACAGCGCATCGGGGTGATTCGGCACTAATTTAAGTGCCCGCTCGTTACATTGCATGGCCCCCTGATGCTTGCCCACCTTATGGCGAACCAATCCCAGTGCCACCCAGATATCCGGGTTATTCGTCACTTTGCCGACGAGGTAATCGAGATCTTTTTCAGCGCGGGCAAAGTCACCGAGCTGAATCAGCAAGTTGGCCCGGTTCGAACGGGCTTCGAGATACGAGCCCCGCAGCTTCACGGCGGCATCCAGGTCAGCCAATGCCTCCTGAGGCTGCCCCGCCTGAAAGCGGAAGTTGGCTCGATTAAAATAGACCTCCGGGTCTTTAGCATCGAGCGTCAGCGCTGCGGCAAATGCCTGCATGGCGGCATCAAACTGCCCCATGGCACCCAACACAATACCCAGCATCTTCTGGGCAAAGGCCTGTTGCGGATTAACAGCTAAAGATTGCTGAAAATCGGCCGCACTCTGCGGCAAGCGGTTCTGCTGAAGGGCAATAAAGCCACGGCCATTGAGCGCCGCAAAATTTTGCGGTTCGCGCTGCAAAATACTCTCGAACAACTGCCCGGCCACCGGCAACTGCCCCTGGTTCAAAAGCTGAAACGCCTGCTGCAATGCCTGTTGTGTATTCATGGTGTTATTTTATCAGGCAAATAAAAACGGGCGCCGAAGCGCCCGTTTTAAGTGCTAATTTGACCTAAGTCAG
>CAYLWV010000108.1:0-3657 GCA_964387485.1 uncultured Dechloromonas sp.
CCTTTTTAACGGTGCAGCGCTCAATGGAGGCCAGAATACCGCGGCGATCCACCTCCGAAATATCCGGCGGCAGTTCTACCTGAATCTTGAAGGTCTGCTGATAGCGGTTTTCCGGATCGACAATGTTGTTTTGCGACAACCGAATATTTTCGGTCGAAATATTGCGCGTATCGCAGTACAACTTGACGAAATACGCGGCACATAAGGCAGATGACGCCAGGAAATAATCGAAAGGCCCCGGCGCCGAGCCGTCACCTTTGTAACGGATGGGCTGATCGGCAATAACGGTGAAGTCATCGAACTTCGCCTCAAGACGGAGCTTATCGAGAAAGTTAACCTTGATTTCCATGAGCGTCTTTTCAAATAGCGTACAGACTATAAAGCCCTGTCGAAACAGGGCCTTATATTAAATCAATGAACGATCAACGTTCTCAAGGCGTGTTACTCCCACTCGATCGTTGCCGGTGGTTTACCCGAGATATCGTAGACAACCCGGTTAATACCACGCACTTCGTTGATGATGCGGTTACTGACCTTACCGAGCAGGCTGTGCGGCAATTCTGCCCAATGCGCCGTCATAAAGTCCTGCGTTTCAACGGCACGTAATGCGACCACGTACTCATAGGTACGACCATCACCCATGACGCCTACGCTCTTCACTGGCAGGAAGACAGCGAAGGCTTGCGAGGTTTTTTCATACCAGCCGGCTGCACGCAGTTCGTCGATGAAGATGGCATCGGCACGACGCAGTAGATCGGCGAAATCCTTCTTCACTTCACCCAGAATACGTACGCCCAGACCCGGCCCCGGGAATGGATGGCGATACACCATATCGTGCGGCAGACCCAAGGCCACGCCGAGTTCGCGCACTTCGTCCTTGAACAATTCGCGCAACGGTTCCAGCAGCTTGAGCTTCATATGCTCAGGCAGACCGCCGACGTTGTGGTGCGATTTGATGGTGTGGGCTTTACCGGTTTTGGCACCGGCAGATTCAATCACGTCAGGATAAATCGTGCCCTGAGCCAGCCATTTGGCATTGACCAGTTTCTTGGATTCGGCGTCGAACACTTCAACAAATTCGCGGCCGATGATCTTGCGCTTCTGCTCCGGATCACTGACACCCTTGAGGTGGCCGAGAAACTGTTCAGACGCATCAACGTGAACCACCTTGACGCCCAGACCACGGGCGAAGGTTTCCATCACCTGCTCGGCCTCGTTCAAACGCAGCAAGCCATTGTCAACAAAGACACAGGTGAGTTGATCGCCAATAGCGCGATGAATCAGCGCAGCCGCAACAGAGGAATCCACACCGCCTGAGAGACCGAGAATGACTTCTTCTTTGCCAACCTGAGCGCGAATCTTCTCAACCGCCTCTTCCACGTAGTTCGGCATAGTCCAGTCGCGACCGCAACCACAGATGTCATGAACGAAACGGGCAAACATTTCCTTGCCCTTGAGCGTATGCGTCACTTCCGGATGGAACTGAACGGCGTAAAAACCACGGTCTTCATCGGCCATAGCGGCAACCGGCGTCGATTCGTTGTCACCGATGACCTTGAAGCCCGGTGGCAGCTGGGTGACTTTGTCACCATGGCTCATCCAGACGTCCAGCAAGCCATGGCCCTGATCATTCCCACGATCCTGCAGACCTTCGAAGAGCTTCGAATGGCCACGGGCGCGCATTTCGGCATACCCGAATTCCCGCTTGTTCGAGCTTTCGACCTTGCCACCCAACTGCGAGGCCATCGTCTGCATGCCGTAGCAAATACCCAGTACGGGCACCCCGAGTTCGAAAACGGCTTGCGGCGCTTTCCAGTCGGTGGCTTCGTAAACCGAGTTCGGACCACCCGACAGAATGATGCCTTGCGGTTTAAACTCGCGAACAAAGTCGTCACTCACATCGAAAGGATGCAGTTCGCAGTAGACCTGCTGCTCACGCACACGGCGAGCGATCAGCTGGGTCAGTTGTGAGCCGAAATCAAGGATGAGAATCTTCTGATGCGAGCGTGACATAAGCGATGTTCGGTGAATTATTCAACGTGGTAGTTCGGAGCTTCTTTGGTGATCTGCACATCATGAACGTGCGATTCACGCACGCCTGCCGAAGTGATCTCAACGAACTGCGCCTGCTTGTGCATGTTGGCGATGGTGGCGCAACCCAGGTAGCCCATGGACGAACGCAGACCACCCATCAGCTGGTGAATCACAGCCAGCACGGAACCCTTGTAAGGGACGCGACCTTCGATACCTTCCGGCACGAACTTATCAACGTTGGCGGTGTTTTCCTGGAAGTAGCGGTCACTCGAACCGGCCTGCATGGCACCCAGCGACCCCATGCCCCGGTAGCTCTTGTAAGAACGGCCCTGGAACAATTCGACTTCACCTGGCGCTTCTTCGGTACCGGCGAACAGACCACCCAGCATGACGCAGTTAGCACCAGCAGCGATGGCTTTAGCGATATCGCCAGAGAAACGGATGCCACCATCGGCGACCAGAGGCACGCCCGTGCCTTCCAGTGCTTTGGCTACATTGGCAATAGCTGTGATCTGCGGTACACCGACACCGGCAACGATACGGGTAGTACAAATCGAGCCGGGGCCAATACCCACCTTAACGCCATCGGCACCATGATCGGCCAGCGCCCGCGCTGCATCAGCCGTAGCGATATTGCCACCGATGACCTGCACTTGCGGGTAGTTTTTCTTGACCCATTGAACACGATCCAGCACGCCTTGCGAGTGACCATGCGCCGTATCCACGACGATGACATCCACTCCGGCTTCGGCCAGCAGTTCAACACGTTCTTCGGTACCGGCGCCTACGCCTACCGCAGCACCCGCACGCAAACGACCGGCCGCATCCTTGGAGGCATTCGGGTGTTCGGTCGCTTTGAGAATATCTTTAACGGTAATCAGACCATGCAGCTGAAATTCATCATCGACGACCAGAACGCGTTCAATACGATGCTGATGCATCAGCGCCTTGGCTTCTTCAATGCTGCCGCCTTCACGAACGGTAACCAGCTTTTTCTTCGGCGTCATGATCTGACGCACGGCCTGATCCAGATTGTCTTCGAAGCGCAAATCACGGTTGGTGACGATACCCACCACTTTGCCGCTCTTGTCGAGCACTGGCAGGCCGGAAATGCGATGCTGACGTGTCAGTGCCAGAACATCACGCACGGTCATGTTCGGGTTAATGGTAATCGGATCTTTGAGCACGCCCGATTCATAACGCTTGACCTTCGCCACTTCGGCCGCCTGCTGGGCCGGCGTCAGGTTCTTGTGAATGATACCGATACCCCCCTCTTGCGCCAGCGCAATGGCCAGACGACCTTCGGTCACCGTATCCATGGCGGCCGAAAGCAAGGGAAGATTCAACGTAATGTCGCGCGTCAGACGGGTTTGCAGGGAAACATCGCGCGGAAGAATTGCGGAGTGCGCCGGAACGAGCAAAACGTCGTCAAAGGTCAGCGCTTTCTGAATAAGCTGCATGGTGCCAAGCCCCAAGACACAAAACGCTATTATACGGAACTCCGACCCTCTCGTCTGCCCTATCCGTCAGGATTTATGACTAGCCGCCCAATCCATACGACTTACATGGCCTTCATGGCTGCATGTCTCTGCAGTTTGCAGGGGGTTGCCTGGGGTCAAGCCG
>CAYLWV010000109.1:0-3581 GCA_964387485.1 uncultured Dechloromonas sp.
ACAGCAACACAGGAAGCCCCGACATGAATCCACTCCTCGATTTTGCGGGGCTTCCCCGCTTTGACGTCATTCAGCCCACCGATGTTCAGCCGGCCATCAGCCAGCTGCTCACCGAATCACGTGGCGAAATCGAGCGCCTGCTCAGCCCTAGCATCCCCGCCACTTGGGCCGACTTTGCCGAACCCATGCAAGACAGCCTGGAGCGCCTGTCACGCGCTTGGGGCATCGTGGGTCACCTGCACAGCGTGAATGACATCCCGCCCTGGCGCGAAGCCTACAATGCCCTGCTACCGGAAGTCACCCGCTTCTACGCCGAGTTGGGCCAGAACCTCGAGCTCTTCAAGCGCTACCAGGCCATGATGGCCAGCCCCGAGTTCGCCACGCTGAGCCCGGCCCGTCAACGCATCCTGCAGAACGAGATTCGCGACTTCCGCCTCTCCGGTGCTGAACTAGCCGATAGCGAGAAGCCGCGCTTTCAGGCCTTGCAGGAACGCCTGTCGCAACTGGCCGCCAAATTCTCCGAGAACCTGCTGGACGCCACCAACGCGTTTCAGCTGGACGTGACCAACGAAGCAGAACTCGATGGCCTACCAGCCGATGCGAAAACCGCTGCCAAAGCCGCCGCCGAAAAAGCCGGTATCACCGGCTGGCGCTTCAGCCTGCATGCACCGTCCTATCTGCCGGTGATGCAGTACGCCAGCCACCGCCCGCTGCGTGCACAGATGTATCGCGCCTATGCCGTTCGCGCCAGCGAATTCGCCGACTGCGCCAGCAAACCGGAATGGAATAACGCGGCACTGATTGACGAGATTCTCAAGCTGCGCTCGGAAATGGCCCAGATGCTGGGTTACCAGAACTACGCCGAAGTCTCGCTGGTTCCCAAAATGGCCGAGAACGTGCCTCAGGTACTGGCCTTCCTGCGTGACCTCGCTCAGCGCGCCAAACCCTACGGTGCAGCTGATCTGGCCGAGCTGACCGAATTCGCTAGAACGGAACTCGGTTTCGAAACCACAGAACCCTGGGACATCGCCTACATTTCGGAGAAGCTCAAGCAGGCCCGTTACAGCTTCTCGGATGACGAAGTAAAACAGTACTTTCCGGAGCCCAAGGTTCTCGGCGGTCTGTTCAGCGTCATTGAGCGCCTGTTCAGTGTGCAGATCACCCCGGATACCGCTCCTGTATGGCACCCCAGTGTGCGCTTCTTCCGCATCACCAAAAACGACCAACTCATCGGCCAGTTCTATCTAGACCTCTACGCCCGAGAAGAGAAGCGTGGCGGCGCCTGGATGGACGAAGCGCTGACCCGTCGTCGCGTGTCATCAGGCATCCAGACTCCCGTGGCCTATCTGAACTGCAACTTCCCGGCGCCTGTCGGTGATAAGCCAGCCACCTTCTCGCATGATGACGTGATCACCCTCTTCCATGAAACCGGCCACGGCCTGCACCACCTGCTGACCCAGGTGGAAGATCTGGCGGTCTCCGGCATTCACGGCGTGGAATGGGATGCCGTGGAGCTCCCCTCGCAATTCATGGAGAACTTCTGCTGGGAATGGTCGGTGCTGCAAGGCATGACCGGCCATGTGGAATCCGGTGAACCGCTGCCACGTGCACTCTACGACAAGATGCTGGCCGCCAAGAACTTCCAGAGCGGTCTCTTCACCCTGCGCCAACTCGAATTCGCGCTGTTTGACCTGCTTATCCATAGCGACCTGACCTGCGGCACCCCGATCATGGATGTGCTCAATACTGTCCGTCAGGAAGTGGCCGTTATTCACCCGCCAGCCTGGCATCGCTTCCCGAACAGCTTCTCGCACATCTTCGCCGGTGGTTACGCGGCGGGCTACTACAGCTACAAGTGGGCGGAGGTGCTCTCGGCCGATGCCTTCGCG
Organism: uncultured Dechloromonas sp.; assembly: GCA_964387485.1. GTDB lineage: Bacteria > Pseudomonadota > Gammaproteobacteria > Burkholderiales > Rhodocyclaceae > Fluviibacter. The sequence goes on from CAYLWV010000109.1 coordinate 1,890, forward strand.
GCCTTCGAAGAAAGCGGCAACCCGGTGGACCCCGTCACGGGCAGCCAGTTCCTCAAAGAAATCCTGTCGGTCGGCGGCTCACGCCCGGCCATCGAATCGTTCCGCGCTTTCCGTGGTCGTGATCCGCAAGTCGATGCATTGCTGCGCCACTGCGGCATGACGGCAGAAACCGCCTAAATTATCTTTGAACCGGATATGTAATCGATGGAAACATTAGCCTCGCCCCACACGCTTGAACTGATTCCATTTTTCAAAAACTTACCGTTAGCCATTATCGGTTTGTTTGCAGCGCTGTGGATTAATGTGTTCTTTCTGCGCCGGATTGCGATCAACTTTGAAATTCGTGGCCGCATATGTCTTAACCGGAAAAACCCCGTTGGGGTCTTTCATCATTACTTTGCGGCCATCACCTACCTCATGGTGGTTCAAATTCTGGTGATCGTTCTGTGGGGCGTGGCACTCAACGGTTTATCGCTCATCAAAGACCCCCTGGAAGCCATCATGTTTGCAGGGAGTTGCTACACCACCATGGGCATTGTCACGGAAGTGATGCCCACGGGCTGGAAGTTTATCGCCATTGTGATTGCCCTCTCTGGGCTATTTGCCATCGCGCTTGCCACCTCATCGATGATCAACATGTCCGTCTTATTCCGCAGAGCCTGGCTCATCAAGCACGCAGAAAGAATCGAAGCCATACTCCAGCGGGAAAATATTGAAATCCCCGACTTCATGTCGGTTGAAGAGACCATTAAAGTCAAGGCTGAAATCAAAACAAGAGAAACACCACGATCATGAGCCTCATCAAGTTTCACTCACCCACCCAAGGCAGCGTCATCATGTTCGGCCAGGATGCCCAGACCCTACTCGATCACCTGGGTCTGGCTCCGAAGGGCGAAATGACCATAGCCCAACTCCCGGCCTATTTGGAGCGCCTCAAAAGTGTCATCGAAACTGATAAAGTGGCCAATCCGGTCATCTGGCCTGAGCTACTACAAACTGAAGAAGAAAAGAATGAACCTGTCATCGTGCGCTTCTCCCAACGAGCCACGCCTATGGTTCAACTGATGGAACGCTGCATCAGCGCTACCGAACCCATCAGCTGGTAATACGCATCACCCCCAAGGGCAAGCCGCCCTCTTCTGCCACGATACGATCCACCAGTGGCAGTAAATCCAGATTGCAGGATGCCGACAGCACTGCCGCACGGGCGCGCAACACTTCCTCATCCAGGCTTGTGGTATCGGCCTCTGCCGCAAGGGCAATCACATTACCCCCGGGCGTTTGTGGCAGGAAGCGAACACGGCCATCAAATGCTGCATTCAGCGTAAGGCCGGTTTCCAAAAACCGCGGGCTTCGACTCAAAAGATTGGTCACCAACAACCCACCCGAATTCAGATGCGCAAGACAGCTCTGATAGAAAGCCGTGGATTCAAGACTGCCGGTTTTCGCATCGGCATCGTAGCCATCCACCAGAATCAGATCAAAACATTGCGTCGTTTCTGCTAACCATCCGGCGCCCTCACTGATCTCAATGATCAAGCGCTCGGACTGCGACGGCAGCTGAAACATCTGCTGCGCGGCACTCACCACGGCGGGCGACAACTCCACTACCGTTTGTCGGGCATCCGGCAAATACCGGTAAACAAACCGGGTTAACGACCCGGCCCCCAGGCCAATCTGTAGAATCGTCAC
>CAYLWV010000110.1:0-3459 GCA_964387485.1 uncultured Dechloromonas sp.
GCCGAGACAGCCGGCGCAATGCCGAATAGAATAGCGGCCAATACCAAACAGTTTTTCATGGAGACGATTATGCCAGCCAATCTGTTCAAGCTTGTGGGCCGCACCCGTTCATTGCTGGCCGGGCTGGCCATTGCATTGAGCGCGACCGCCTGCGCGCCGGACCTGATGCAGATCGGCATCAGCAAGCAGCTCGATGACTACATGGACCGCATTGTTAAAAACTGCGGCAACATGTACATCAATGGCTTCCAGGTCTGGGTGCTGGCCCAGGGCGAATCGGCGGACCCCAGCTATCAGGTTTATTTTATGGATCAGGCCTCCATGCTGCTCTATGGCACCATCACGCCGGAACAGTACATCGCCGATATGAGTGGGTATTTTGACGATGAAAGCCCGCGCGGCATGAAAACCTATCAGTGCATCATCTCCCAGCTGCCCACCCAAGCGCCGCAAGCCCCCAAGATTTATCGTGAGGTCATGAAGGCCGCGCCGCAAGTGACGGGTAACGACTGATTCCGTCAACGATGAAGCTGGCAATTGCCCGGCAGCGCTATAACCCCTATGGTGGGGCCGAGCGCTTTGTTGAAGGTGCCCTCAAGGCCCTGGCGCAGTCCGGTGCGGTGGATGTCACACTGCTCACCCGGGCCTGGGATGAAGCCTCGCCCACCTCGAACTCGCGCCGGGTCGAAATTGTGAATCCGGCCTACCGCTCGCTACCCTTTGGCCGGGTGAACCGGGATCGTAGTTTTGCCGAAGCTGTCGGCCAGATCATCCGGGAAAACCGCTTTGATCTCGTGCAGGCGCATGAGCGCATTCCCGGGTGTCACATTTTTCGTGCGGGCGACGGCATTCATGCCGCATGGCTGCGCCATCGCCAGGCAGACCAGCCGGCGCTCAGCAGCTGGTGGCAGCGCTTTGATCCGTACCATGCTTATACCGTGGAAGCCGAGCGGGCCATGTTTGCTCACGCCAATCTGCGGGCGGTGATCTGTAACTCCCGCATGGTGGCGGATGAAATTCGTGCAGAATACAGCGTTGATACTGACAAGCTTCATGTTGTTTACAACGGCGTTGATCTTCGCCGTTTTTGCCAACAAAGTCTGGTAACTCACCGCGAATCGCTCCGAAATCAATTTTCGATTCCACAGGAAGCGCCGCTCATTCTCTATGTGGGGAGCGGCTATCAGCGCAAGGGCGTGGCGCCCCTGCTCAAAGCCATGGCGCAGCCTGATTTGCGGGCCGCAGGCGCGTGGTTGGCTGTGGTCGGTGCTGACAAGCATCTGGATCGTTACAAACAGCTGGCGGAGAGCCTCAAAGTGGCTGATCGGGTCGTTTTTGCCGGTGCGCAAAAGGATGTGGCCCCCTGGTATGGCGCAGCCGATGTCTTCGCCTTGCCGACTCAGTACGACCCGTGCCCCAATGCCGCGCTTGAGGCCCTGGCTGCCGGCTTGCCCACGCTCACCAGCCCCACCTGTGGGGTAGCAGAGCTCATCACCAGCCCCTTGGCCGGTGCGGTGGTTGCGCCGCAGGATCCGGTTACCATGGCAAGCGAATTACTGCGATTGCTAGAAGCCAGCCGTTTGCCAGATGAAGTAGCCGCTAAAGCGGCTAGGGCGTGCGTGGCCCACCTATCGTGGGAAGCCATGTCGGGTCAATTGCAGGCCTTGTACGCCACCCTCGCAAACTGAACTCGGTTGGCCGGCGGTATGCCGCGTCCGGCAAGGCTTCAGGGTACAATAATGCCCTGATGGCCAGGGAGGTTCCCGGGCCCTTGCCGGATAGACGGATGCGACTGGTCGACCCTGAAAATCTCAAGCTGTATCGCCGCTTACTCAGCTATGCGCGGCCTTATTACAAAGCGCTGGCCGTGGGTATGGTGCTCACGGCACTGTCGGCCGCTACCGAGCCGTTGTTGCCTGCCCTGCTGAAGCCGATGCTGGATGATGGCTTCAAGTTCGGTAATGACACCCCATTGCTCTGGCTGCCCTTTGGTGTGGTCGGTATCTTTTTGTTGCGCGGTGTGCTGGGTTTTGGTGCAACCTATATCGTCGCCTGGGTGCAGAACAAAATCGTCTTCCAGATTCGTACGGAAATGTTTGCGCATCTGATGCGGCTGCCCAGTGATTTCTTCCAGAAGCATCCTTCCGCCAAAACCATCAATCGCATCACCAACGATGTGAACGGTGTCACCTCCGCCAGTACCACCGTATTGACCACGCTCATCAAAGACGGCGTCACCGTCATCGGCCTCCTGGCCTGGCTACTGTATCTGAACTGGCAGCTCATGCTGATTACCTTGATGGTCATCCCCGTGCTCGGCGTTTCGGTCCGCAAGCTCAGCAAGCGCCTACGTCGCCTGATGCATGCCGAGCACGACAACATGGTGCTCATGACCACCGCTGTGCAGGAAGCCATTTCCAATCAGAAAATCATCAAGGTCTATGGCGGCGAACAGCAAGAGGTTAATCGCTTCGAAGGTGTCGCCAACTACCTGCGCGGTATCTTTATGCGCGGCACCGTCACCGCCGCCCTCGGTACACCCATTACCCAGCTGTCATCGGCGCTGGCCGTGGCGATCATTATTTCGGTCGCCATGGTGCAGTCGGCTGAAGGCATGACCACCATTGGTGGCTTTGTCTCGTTTATCACCGCCAGCCTGATGATGAATGCGCCGCTGAAGCGTCTGTCAGATCTGAATGCCCCTATTCAGCGTGGTCTGGCCGCCGCCGAGCACGTGTTCTCCATGCTGGACGAACCTACCGAGCGTGACACCGGTTCAGTGACGCTGGATCACGTGCGCGGTGATATCGAGTTTGATAACGTCAGCTACCGCTATCCGGAGGCGGAGCGTGATGCGCTGAGCCAAGTCAGCCTGCAAGTGCGCCCGGGCGAACAGATCGCCCTAGTTGGCCCCTCTGGCGGTGGCAAGAGCACCTTTGCCAATCTGCTGCCCAACTTTTTGCATGTCACCGGTGGTCAGATCCGCATTGATGGCCACCCGATTGATACCGTGCACCTGAATAGCTTGCGCCAGCAAATGGCCCTGGTCACCCAGGAGGTGCTGCTCTTCAACGACACCATCGCCAACAACATTGCTTTTGGTGCGACGCGACAGCTCACGCTGGACGAAATCCGGGCAGCGGCCAAAGCCGCGCATGCGTTGGAATTTATCGAAGCACTACCGGAGGGTTTCAATACCCTGGTCGGTGAGGGTGGTATGCGTCTCTCCGGCGGGCAGCGTCAGCGCATTGCCATTGCCAGAGCCGTACTCAAGAACGCCCCGATCCTCATTCTGGATGAAGCCACCTCCGCGTTGGATAACGAATCCGAGCGCCACGTACAAGCCGCACTCGATGAGCTCATGGTCGGCCGCACCAGCTTTGTGATTGCGCACCGCCTGAGCACCATTGAAAAGGCCGACCGCATCGTGGTGCTGAAAGACGGCCGCATTGCCGAAAT
>CAYLWV010000111.1:0-3381 GCA_964387485.1 uncultured Dechloromonas sp.
GCGGCCGCTTCGCGCGGTTTCATGGTCGGGTTTTCTTCCATGATCCGCTCGACGTTTTCAATGACCACGATGGCATCATCAACGACCAGGCCAATGGCCAGTACGAGGCCAAACATGGTGAGCATGTTGATCGAGAACCCGAACAGGCTCATGCCGATGAAGGTGCCGATAATCGATACAGGGACGGCAACCAGGGGAATGAGTGTGGCTTTCGGCTTTTGTAGGAACATGAACACGACCAGCACCACCAGGATCATCGCTTCGAAGAAGGTGTGGATCACTTCCTCGATCGATGAGTTGATGAACTCGGTGGCATCCAGGGCGATTTCGTAAGAAACGCCGGGCGGGAAGCTGGGTTTCAATTCTTCCAGTTTTGCTTTAACCGCCTCGGCAACGTTCAGTGCGTTGTAACCGGGCTGGAAGTAGATCAGCAGCAATGCCGCATTGTCTTTGTTTGTTTTAACGTCAAAGTTGTAGGTCTGCGAACCCAGTTCGGCACGGCCGACATCCCGCAGACGAACGATGGCGCCTTCCGAACCCGGCGTGACCGAGGGCTTGCCGGCCTTGACGATGATGTTCTCGAACTCTTCCGTGGATTGCAGCATGCCGTTGGTGGTAACCGAGAAGTTCTGGATTACCTGGCCATTCGATGGCAACTGACCCAGCTGGCCGACGGCGTATTGCTGGTTCTGCGCACGGACGGCATTGGCGATATCGTTCGTGGTCAGTTTGTAGAGAGTCAGCTTCGTCGGATCCAACCAGACGCGCATGGCGTAGTTGGGGTTACCGCCCACCGTGGCCATGCTGGCCCCCGGAATCCGCTGCACTTCATTGAGCACAATGATGTTGGCAAAGGTGCTGAGCTCTGTCAGGTCGTACTTGTTTTCCGGATCCTTGATGGCCACCACCATCATGATCGACTGGCTCTTCTGCTGGATATTCACGCCCTGGTTGCGTACCGATTGCGGCAGTTGTGGCAAAGCCGTATTGACACGGTTAAGCACGTCGGTCTGAGCCAGAGCGGGGTTCTTGTTGATGTCAAAGAAAATGCTCAGCGTCATGTTCCCGGCCGTATTGGTCGAGTACATGTAGAGCATGCCATCGGCACCATTGACCTGAAGCTCAATCGGTGAGGCCACATTCTGGGACACGGTTTCGGCATTGGCACCCGGATAGGTCGTTGAAACCTGGATCTGTGGCGGTGTGATGTTGGGGTACTGCGCAATCGGCAACGACATCATCGCCACCAGGCCGGCGATGGTGATGACGATGGAGATCACCGCCGAGAAAATCGGCCGGTCGATAAAGAACTTCGAGAACATGGTTAATCAGTCCCGGCCGGTTACTGGGCAGTGCGCGACTTGGGCGCCTGCAGTGTTTCCGGCACCGGTGCAGGGGCGCTCGGGAGGCCAGGGGCGAGCGGCACTTCTTTAGGCGCCAGGAGCGGGGCGGCTGTTGGTGGGGGCGCCGGCATGGGTTCCTGCTTGGGGTCCTGTGCCCGATTGATCTTGGGTTCCACGCGGGCGCCTGCACCATAGGGATTCGGTGTTGCGGTTTCTGTCGGCGGGGGTGGCAGGGTCACTGCTTGCGGTTCAGGTGCTTTGACCAGTGCCGGTTTGACCAGTTGATTCGGCGACATGCGCAGGACATTGGTGACAACAACGCGCTCCCCCGGGCTGAGCCCTTCGTTAATGACCCAGTTCGGGCCGTTCCAGTATCCCGGTGTGACGGTACGGGAATGTACGCGATTTTCCTGGTCAATGACCCAAATATAGGCACCCTGGCTGCTCTGCTGTACGGCGGCCTGAGGGACTAGGAAGACGTTCGGCTGGACCAGCCCGACGATGGTGGCGGTAACGAACTGACCTTGTTGCAGAGCGCTATTGGGGTTGGAAAAGACGGCCCGCATCAGGCGGGTGCCGGTGTCCACGTTATAGAGCACGTCAGCAAAGCCGATTTTGCCGGTGTACGGGTACAGCCGGCCATCCGACATGGTCAGCGTGACGTCGAGGTCGGTCAGGCTGGCGGCATTCAGCTGTTTCTGCTTGAGCAGACGGTCCACCTTGAGCATCTGGTCTTCCGATACGGAAAAGTACACCCACATCGGGTCCATCTGGTTGACGATGGTTAGCTCCGAATTGGGTGTGCCTACGGCCAGATAGGTGCCTAATGCCTGTTTGCGTACCGAGGCGAGCCCGGAGATCGGCGAGCGGATCGTGCAGTACTCCAGATTCAGCTGGGCTGTTTCCACATTGGCGCGGGCCTGGTCAACGCCCGCTTTGGCACGGAGGAAGTTGCCTGTAGCGGTATCCAGGTCCTGTTGCGACAGGGCTTTGGCTGCAGCCAGCGGCTTGATGCGGTTCAGTGTCAGGGTTGCCGTACGCAGTGCGGCTTCCTGGGCGTCCAGTGCCGCTTTAGCGGCGTTCAGTTGGGCGATGAATGGGCGTTTATCCATTTCAAACAGAATGTCGCCGGCATTAACCCACGAGCCTTCCTGATAAACCTGCTTTTCCAGAAAGCCGGAGACGCGGGTGTAAATCGCTACCGATTGCGGGCTGCGTGTCTGACCTACCAGCTGAGATTCCAATGGGACGATTTGCGGTTGCACTTCGATGGCGTCGACTTCCAGAGCAAAGCGGGCCTTCATGTACGGGATGACGATATCCGTCTTGATCACATGAGCGGCGACCAGTAGCGCAAAGACAATGCCGACAGGCTTGTGCCACCGGGGATTCTTCAGTGCAGCGACGACGTCCTCTTTTTTGAGACTTTTCAGAGAGGTCCAGTCAAAGTTGCGAACCGACACAATGGCGTTCTGGAGTCGGGACATCAGTGCGGCAGGAATGAATTTGGCCATGGATCGAAAGACAAAAAGCACCTGAACGAACACGGCAAACCGGTGTCGTCGGGTGGATAGACATGAAAGGCCCAAACCTTACCATAGGAGAAGGGTGTTTTGCTTTCATTTTCATACAGATAGTACGGGTTGGTGTCATAATGGCGCGACGCAGCAATTGCATGGAAAGCAGATGAAAGATTTCGGTCAGCGACTGTATGTTTCGGGTATCGGTGTGGACATCACCGAAGACGATTTGCGGGCGTTAATTTATAAATACACCCACCACGATGCCGTCAGTGTGTCTCGGGTGGATCTGGATACGGATCTGCCGGCCTATGTGATCGAGTTCGAGGGTCTCAAGGATGGTGAAGTCCAGCAGATTGCAGCACGAATCAATGACATGTACTGGCATGGCCAGAGCATTGCAGCACACGTGATCTGAGTCGGTGCTTTAGAATAGCGCCCATATTTCAAAATTAGTAGCCAAGGAACACCATGAGTCTCAAATGCGGCATCGTCGGCCTGCCTAACGTCGGCAAATC
>CAYLWV010000112.1:0-3255 GCA_964387485.1 uncultured Dechloromonas sp.
CGTCAAAGCGCTCCATGATGGCCTTGGCAATCGGGATCGACTTGGCATTGGCCAGATCACAGAAATCTCCACCTGGGCAGCAGATAATATCGGTCAGCAGACCCACGGTTGGGCTGGCCAGTCCCAGTGCCTTGGCGACATCGTAGAGCGCCGGTAGCTTGCGCAGTTCGACATCCGACAGCACCACATTCTGTTCGTGCGACGAACGTACTTCACCAAAGCTGTAGGCGTCGGCAATGTCTGCCACCGCGTCCATTTGTGCATCGGTGATGTCGCCCGGGGCGATGCCCTTTTTCTTCAGCGAGAGTGTGACGGCGCGATAGCCCTGCACGCGGTGTGCGTGCACGTTCTGCTGTACCCAGCGGGCAAAGGCCTTGTCGCTGGCGAGCCGTGCTTCGTAATCGGCATCGGTTTCCGGCAGCTGTGCGTAGAGCGGATCGACAAAATAGGCCGATACCCGGGCCAGCTCGGCATCGGTAATCGTGGCCGGGCCGTCTTTCAGAGCAGCCCACTCGGCATCGACCTTGCGGCGGAATTCTTCAATCCCCAGCGCTTTCACCAGAATCTTGATACGGGCCTTGTAGGGGTTGTCGCGACGGCCTTCCAGGTTATACACGCGGATGATCGCTTCCATATAGGAGAGCAGATGCCGCCAGGGCAGGGCTTCGTGAATCACTTCGCCCAGAATCGGCGTGCGCCCCAGGCCACCGCCCACCCAGACCCGGGCGACGACATCGCCTTGGTGGTCTTTGTAGAGGTGCAGGCCAATGTCATGCACCTGCACCACGGCACGGTCGCGCTCGGCGCCATGCACGGCAATCTTGAACTTACGTGGCAGAAAAGCGAACTCCGGGTGGAAGGTGCTCCACTGACGAATGATCTCTGCCAGCGGGCGCGTATCCACCACTTCGTCCGGGGCGATGCCGGCAAACTGGTCGCTGGTTACGTTACGGATACAGTTGCCCGACGTTTGAATGGCGTGCATCTCCACCTCGGCCAATCGCGCCAGCACATCCGGAACGCGCGCCATAGGGATCCAGTTGTACTGCAGGTTGTGACGCGTCGTGAAATGGGCATAACCCTTGTCTTCTTCACGCGCCACGGCGGCCAGTACGCGCAGCTGGGCCGACGAGATCATGCCGTAAGGTACGGCAATACGCAGCATTGGCGCATGACGCTGCATATAGAGACCATTCTGCAGGCGCAGCGGGCGGAACTCTTCATCGCTCAGTTCGCCAGCCTGCCAGCGGTGGGTCTGGTCACGGAACTGGGCAACGCGGGCTTTCACCATCGCGCGGTCAACATCATCGTAACGGTACATAGTGCTTCTCTTTGGGAGGACTGTTTTTAGAAGTTAGGACAGGACAAGCTTGGTGCCGATAATAATCAGCATCGTCGCCAGCAGACTGCGCAAAAATTTTTCCGGCACCTTGCTGGCGATATGGCTGCCCACCCAGATACCGGGGAGCGAGCCGAGCAGCAGGGCGCCCAGCAGATCGAAATCCACACTGCCCAGATACCAGTGACCAACACCGGCAATGGCGGTGAGCGGCACGGCATGGGCAATGTCACTGGCCACAATTTTAAGCGTGCCAATGCGCGGATAGAGGAAAAACAGCGCGGTCACACCCAGGGCACCAGCGCCTACCGAGGAAACGGTGACCAGCACACCCAGAATAGCGCCCACCAGGATGGTGACGCTCGCCACATGGCGTTGGATGAACGAATCTTCATGTTTGCGGGCATAGCGCAGCAGCTTATCCCGCAGAAAAATGGCGCCCGCCGTCAGAAACAGGGCGAAACCGAGCGCCACGGCCATGATGTGGCCCACTTCCTTACCGTGGCCCGGCAGTTGTGCCAGCACATACAACGTTATGGCGGCTGCCGGGATGCTGCCGGCCCCCAGACGTGTGACGATCTGCCAGTCCACATGACCCTTGCGGCCGTGGGCCACGGTACCACCGGTCTTGGTTAGGGCGGCGTAGAGGAGGTCGGTGCCTACGGCGGTGGCCGGTGCAACGCCGAACAGCAGCACCAGCAGCGGCGTCATCAGCGAGCCGCCACCCACCCCGGTCATACCGACGATGAGTCCGACAAAAAAGCCCGAAGCGGTGTAGAGAAAATCCATAGTGGTGCAGTGCAATCATTCAACAAGGTCGCCATCCTAGCAGCGCACTAATGCAACGTAAAAGAATATATGGTTAGAATGCTATAACTTTTAGTAATTTACTAATGGGTGCACCATGACCTTGCAACAGCTCCGTTATCTCGTAGAAGTGGCGCAGCGCGGCTATAACGTCTCCGACGCGGCCGAGGCCCTGTTTACCTCTCAACCCGGTGTCTCCAAGCAGATCAAGCAGCTGGAGAACGATCTGGGTATCACCCTCTTCGAACGGGTCGGCAAGCGCCTGACCGGCGTTACCGAAGCCGGCGCCCAGATACTGGCCCATGCCCGGCGCATACTCGCCGAGGCCGATAACCTCAAACGCTACGTGGCGGACTACACCCACGGCCAGCATGGTTCGCTGGTCATTGCCACCACCCACACCCAGGCCCGCTATGCGCTGCCCGAAGCGGTCTCTCATTTCCGTGACCGCTATCCGGAAGTCACGCTGACCCTGCACCAGGGTATGCCGGATCAATTTGGCGAGTGGCTGGTACGGGGGGATGTCGACCTAGCGATCGCCACCGAGGCCCTGAAAGACGCGCCCGGCGTAGTGGCGTTGCCGTGCCGGCAATGGCACCATGCCCTGGTCGTGCCAGCCGGGCACCCGCTGCTGGAGAAGGCTGAAGTGAACCTGGCCGATGTGGCGGCCTACCCGCTGATTACCTACGTCCGTGGCGTGGCTGGCCGTACCCGCATTGATGCCGTCTTTGAGCGGCTCGGCTTGTCGCCCCGCATCGTGCTCGATGCCCTGGATGCCGATGTGATCAAAACCTACGTCGGTCTGGGCATGGGGGTTGGCATCATCGCCGAGCATGCCTTTGATCCGCAACGGGATTCTGTTTCCGGCCTTTGTGAAATCCGGGCCCGTCATCTGTTTCCGGCCAATACCACCTACGTCGGTATCCGTCGGGGCACCTTACTGCGCCGTTTCGAATACGACTTCATTGAGGACTTTGCTCCCGATCTCAGCCGCGGCGTGGTGCAAACGGCCCTGCAGGGCAGCGGCAAAACCGAGTCGGACTGGCTTTGATCCTGATTCTGTTATAGAATCTCGGGTTTTCCACCTTGCCCCACCGCAATTCGCATGG
>CAYLWV010000113.1:0-3168 GCA_964387485.1 uncultured Dechloromonas sp.
TTATAAACAACCAATCTCAAAAAACACAACTATCGCCAGAAATCTGTCGATTAGCGGCCAGCTAAATTCTCAAAGGCTGTATCGTTTGAATCTATCTGAGACTACACGCCGTTTGCATGATCTTTGCATCCAGGGAGTTCTTTTCCGGGGTGATCATCGGCGCTTCGGTCACGGTGGGTGTGTAGGTATAGAGCACTTTGCCCGAACCTTCCATGAGTGACACACCCGTCAGGGCTTGAGTCTTCGCCTTGCAGTCAGCGAGGAAGGTATTGGTGGCTTTGGTGTATTCCGAGCCGTTCGGCGCTTTCATTTTGCTGGTGTAAACCGTTTGAACGCTGAACGCCGTTTTGCCGTTGGATTGCACGATGCTATCGGTATCAATGGCGTAGCTGGCATTCTGCTCTACCGTAATAGCGCGGAGTGTCTCTGCCTGGGCAATACCGATTGCCGACATCAGCAATGCAACGATTGCAATCGAGATCGATTTTTTCATGGATATTTCCTTTTAAGTCAGGCGCGTAATAAACGCTTCATCAGTAGTGTTGGGAATTCCTGGCGATGCCCAGCCACGATATAAACATACGTATCAGCACCGATCCGACGATATACCAGTTTATGGTGGGACGTATAGACGTTTCTGTAATCAAGTATGCCAACAGTCGCAAGCTCTGAAACCGTTTGCCCCACTAAGAAACCACTATCAACCTGAACCAGCTTTGAAAAGATTTCGTCTTCAGCGTTGATCCAATCCGCTTCGCTCCACTGATCAAGCATGTACTCCTGCAACGCAAGCAGATCTGCCTGCGCATCAGGCAAAATAATGATCGACATTATTTACGGCTTTGACGGGCGGCCAATAGCTGCGCTCTAGATTCTTCAACCGACAAACCCTGACCTTGCTGACGATGCTTTTCACCCATTGCAACAATTTTCAGGGCAGCAATCAGCGCTTCTTTCTCCTGATACTCTTTGATGCCTTGAATCACCATGCTGGCCTCACCGTTCTGGGTCACTACAAACGGCTGGCCATTCAATGCCAATTCCTCGGCCACTTGAGCCGCGTGACTTTTGAGGTAGGAAATTGATTTGATATTGGTAACTGTCTGCATGGCATGCCCCCGAATCGATTAGACTAAATATAGACCCGAATTAAGTCAAAGTCAAAAATTGCTGTAAGTTTTTTCCTGCATAACAATCACTAGAAACAAAATAGATTTGTGTTTTTTAGATATTTCGCTAATATCTATATATGCCGAAGACACCCAAAGCCCTAGAGACCCTCCCACCGATAATCCACGCCCAACTCAAGCAGCTTGGCGAAAATCTGGCCATTGCCCGCAAACGACGTCATGAACCACGTCGCGATTGGGCCGCACGGATTGGGGTGAGCGAACCCACACTGATGCGAATGGAGCAAGGGGATCCATCGGTGTCGATGGGCATTTATGCCACAGCGCTCTGGTTGTTAGGTCGTGCGCAGGAGATTGCGGCGCTTGCTGCGCCGGAATTTGACCGTGGCGCACTGGAACAGGATGTACGCTTGGCGCAGAAACGCAGCGTTCGCAAACCGACATCGCTGAGTCAACACCTTAGAGCCCGTGACAAGGTTGCTGAATGAACGACGCATACATCCCACAGGATGAACTATCCGTCTGGTGGCTTGGCGATCCATCCGACCCCAGGCTGATTGGTCACCTGCGTTACGTGCCTTCAATGCGTGCGGTTTCAATGCATTATGCGGATGCCTGGTTGAGGCAAGGATTTGCGTTGAGCGAGGATTTGCCGCTCATCAATCACGAGTTTCTGCCCACTGAAAAAGACTGTGCGGTTGGCGCCATCGACGATGCTCGGCCTGATCGCTGGGGCGAGCGTGTGATTCGTGTACTGGATCACCCTGCCCGTTTATCGGTGATGGAATATTTGTACCTGGCTGGTGACGAGCGTTTTGGCGCTCTAGCCATCTCACTGTCTGATCAGCGTTATCAACCCAAGGTGATTGGCCCGTTGCCGACGCTTTCTGATGTGGCGGCGATTGAACACGTTGTACAAAAGGTGATTGCCGGTGATGTTGTTGCCGAATCATTACAGCGTCTGATCGCACCGGGCGTAACGATGGGCGGCGCTCGCCCCAAAGCATTAATCACCATCGATAACGCCCCCTGGGTGTTGAAGTTTGCTGAACATGGCGACATGACGGACTCGCCGCTGGTGGAGTTTGCCACGATGACGTTGGCCGAGCGTTGCGGCATTCGCGTTGCCGAATCGCGTGCAATTCAACTCGACCGAGGCCATGCGGTTGCTGTGAAACGTTTTGACAGGGTGGTACAAAATACGGCGACCTTACGGTTACATGCCTTGTCAGCGGGTGTTGCTCTTAGAGCCGCAGGTGAAGGGATGGGTTACCCAGAACTGGCGCAGCTATTACGGCGCAAAGGCAAACCGCCTCGCCACGGTGAAGCAAGCGACATGCACGAGTTATTTAGACGCATGGTCTTCAACATTCTGATGGACAACAATGATGATCATGAAAAAAACCATGTGCTGCTGATGAGCGATGATGGCAACTATCATCTCTCCCCGGCGTTTGACCTCTTGCCGACCGGACAAGGTTTAGGGTTTCAGCAGATGCGGGTTGGCCATGCTGGCAGCGCTTCGACAATCGACAACGCCCTTTCGGAGTGCGCCCAGTTTGATTTAAGCCGCCAGGCAGCGATCAACATCATTCGCACGTTGATAATGAGCATTGACGATTGGGCCCAACATTTCAAAGAATGCGGTGTGCGAACTACGGATATCAACTTATTGTCAGCCTTGATTGACCGACCTTTTTTACGCGACCAACGAGCTGAATTCAGGCCGTAAAAGTTTGTAAAAAAACCCGCCGGTCTTACGAGCGGCGGGTTTTTCTTATTGCTTGATCAACTTAGACGTTAACCGTATCTGCCACGTCCTTGAACTCTTTGATCTGATCAAAGTTCATGTAGCGGTAGATCGAGTCAGCGTTCTTGCTGATCACGCCCTGGTGTTCCATGTACTCGGCCGGGGTCGGGATCTTGCCCAGCAGTGCACAGACAGAGGCCAGCTCAGCCGAACCCAGATACACGCGGGTGTCGATACCCAGACGGTTCGGGAAGTTACGGGTCGAGGTGGACATGGCGGTCGAACCCT
>CAYLWV010000114.1:0-3167 GCA_964387485.1 uncultured Dechloromonas sp.
TGTCTAAATCAGCTCATGCTGCCTCCCGTAAAAAAATCGCTATCGCCTGCCAGGGCGGTGGTAGCCAGACGGCGTTTACGGCCGGTGTGCTGCAAGGGTTGTTTGCAGCCGGCGTGCAGAACTCGCACGAGGTTCTGGCGCTGACGGGTACCTCGGGTGGGGCGCTCAATGCCGCATTGGCCTGGTATGGGTTGTTACAGAATGCCGCTGGCGACAAGACGCCGGTGGCACAGCGGATTGCCGATTTCTGGGGAGAACTTAAAGCATCGGAACCGATGGAGCAGTGGGTCGATATGATCGCCACCCAGATGCTGCGTGCCTCGGGTGCCGGGTATCTGCCCAGGCTGGAGAGCAGCCCGTCATCGCATTTCAGTCAAATGCTGCAGAAGTCCATGAGTTATCTGTTGCCTCGCACGAACTACACCGATTTCAAGGGCTTGATTGAGAGCCATATTGATTTTGAAGCAGCCGCCAGATTGAATCAGCCGGACAGTACGACATTGCTGATGGGTGCGGCGGATGTGCTCAAAGGGAAGATGAAGATCTTCAACTCGCGAGAGGATGCCATTACGCCCGAAACTATTATGGCTTCGGCGGCGATCCCCAGTGTGTTTCCAGCCGTACAGATCGGTGATGATTATTACTGGGATGGCTTGTTCTCTTCGAATCCGCCGCTGAGCCCGTTATTGCGGCCTATCCATATGGGCAACAGCCGTTTTCCGGAGGAGATCTGGATTGTGATGATTGACCCGCTGGTCTATCACAAGGTGCCAACGTCGCCGGATGAGATTCTGGAGCGCCGCACTCAGATGACCAGCAATATCTCACTGGTGCAGGATATTGAGAAAGTGGCGATGCAGTGGCTGATGGTGAATAACGGTGGCGTGAAACCCGAATATCTGGAGAGTATGGGTTTTGCACATGCACATCAGCTGCGTATCCGCTTTATCAAGATCTCTGAAGACATCCAGAGAGCACTGGATTATTCGAGCAAGCTGTCGCGGAGCCCGCAGCTGATTGATGGCCTGATTGCCGAAGGTAAGGATCAGGCCAACGCGTTCATTCAGTCTCTCGATGAGCCCGGTCTCACACCGATGGAAGCCCTGGCGCAGATTTCGTCCTAGTTAGAGGTCAAGGCGAACAGTGATAATCATCGAGTCGGCTGTTGGCAGACTCAGAAACTCCTGCGGATGAACACTGTTGCGATACATGAGCCGGAATAGCTTGCGCCGCCAGTGCATCATGCCCGGGGCGGGGTTGATGCCAATAACCCAACGGCTGATGAAAAACGAGATCGGGTTGGGGTGTGCCGTAATGCCAACGGGCCAGTGTGCTGCCAGTTCATCGGGGATCGAAATGCGTTCCATGAAGCCGCATTTCATTTCTAGCTGAAGAAATCCCTGTGCGCATAGCGTCACTGAGAGGCGATCTTCGGGGGCAATCGTGGGTGTTAATGCATAGCGGATACGGAGAAGCGCGACCTGTTCATGAACCACACCGAAGTGGTGCATGGTGGCCTGAAGGCCTTTAGGTGTCATGTGCTGGTCATAGACGAGATAGATCGCGGCACCCTTGACGCGTGGTGTGTGATCGGTAATTTCATTGGTAATGAATTCCGTCAGCGGGATCACATCGACTTTGTTGCGTTCGATGAGCGTGATGCGTCCCCGGTGCCAGGTGGTCATGATGATGATCATGACCAAGCTGAGTGCGAGTGGTAACCAGCCGCCATCAAAGAGTTTGAGTGTGTTGGCGGAAAAGAAGATCGCGTCGATGACGATAAAGACGCTGGCGCCAAGGATGGCGCGCCAGGGCTGCCAGCGCCAGATGTTGATAACAGCCACAATGGCCAGAAAGTCGGTGATCAGCATGGTGCCGGTGACGGCAATGCCGTAAGCAGAACCCAGTGCGCTTGAAGACTGGAAGACGAGGATCACGGCCACGACAAAAATAGCCAGAAAAGCATTAACAATGGGCACGTAAATCTGGCCATGCGATTCTGCCGATGTCTGGCTGATGCGCATATGGGGTAGGAAGCCAAGCTGCCAGGCCTGACGGGTCATGGAGAAGGCGCCGGAAATCACGGCCTGTGAGGCAATCACTGTGGCGATGGTTGCCAGAATGATCAGCGCCGGATGGAGTGCGGCCGGGGCCATCATGTAGAACAGATTGCTTAAGGCATCTGGCTGATTGAGTAACAGTGCCCCTTGTCCGAAATAATTCAGCACCAGCGACGGCAGGACCAGCCCCATCCAGACAATCCGAATTGGCAGTGGGCCGAAGTGGCCCATGTCGGCGTAGAGGGCTTCGGCACCCGTCAGGCAGAGCACTACGGCGCCGAGCGCAAAAAAGGCTAATGGGCCATGCGTGGCCAGAAACTCGATGGCATAAACGGGGTTTAGTGCAGCCAGCACGCCCGGATGCTGCAGGATGTTCAGAACACCGAGCGCACCAATGGCGATAAACCAGATCAGCATGACTGGCCCGAAAAAGAGGCCAATGGTGCCGGTGCCGCGGCGCTGTGTCCAGAAGAGGGCCAGCAGAATACCCAGGGCTACGGGAATCACCATGTCCTTGAGGTCGGGCGAGATTAGCTCCAGCCCTTCAACCGCGGACAGCACGGAAATGGCCGGGGTAATGACGCCATCGCCGTAAAAGAACGAAGCGCCGAGCAAACCAAGGATCAGCAAGGTGCGGCGTTTGGGCGAGTCTTCCGGCAGTTTGCCCATGGCCAGCGCCATGAGGGCCATGATGCCGCCTTCGCCGTGGTTGTCTGCCCGCATCATGAAGATCACGTACTTCAGGGTGACCACCATCATCAGTGACCAGAAGAACAGCGACAGCACGCCGTAGACATTGTTCTGGCTCACCGGTACCGAGTGGATACCATTGGAGAACACCTGTTCAAAGGCATAGAGCGGGCTGGTACCGATATCACCGAAGACAATGCCGAGTGCAGCGAGCGCGAGTGCCTGTAGAGATTTTTTGGTGGTTTCGGCCGTGCGGGTGGTTTCGGTCATTGTCATGGCGATGAAAGTAAAAAGCCCCGGAGCGTGCTCCGGGGCGAGTGTTGCGATCAGGCTGGCTTAGCCGCAGGTACCCACGGCGCCGCAGGCGGTACAGAAATCACAACCATCCTTGCGGATCATGGTGGTGTTGCCGCACTC
>CAYLWV010000115.1:0-3157 GCA_964387485.1 uncultured Dechloromonas sp.
TTCTGTACTTCCTGATGATTCGTCCGCAGATGAAGAAGGCCAAAGAGCACAAAGCTCTGGTGGCTGGCCTGCAAAAGGGTGACGAAGTCATTACCCAGGGCGGCATGACCGGCAAAGTAACCGCCATGGGCGACAACTACGTCAAGATCGAAGTTGGCACCAACAACGGCGGCCCGGTGGAAATCACCGTGCAGCGTCCGGCCATCGGCATCGTTTTGCCGAAGGGCACACTGGGCTCGCTGTAATCAACCGGATCTGCACAACACCGTGCACGTTCGACCCGGGGGCTTAGGCCCCCGTTTGACTTTTCTGTGACCTGTCATGAATCGCTACCCGCTCTGGAAGTACATTGTCGTTGCAGTTGCCCTGGTCATCGGGGTGCTCTACACACTGCCCAACTTTTTTGGTGAAACACCGGCTGTACAGGTGTCGCCGATCCGCGCCACCATCAAGTCTGACGACAAGCTGCTGCAACAAGTTGCGGCCGTTCTCGATAAGAACGGCATCTCCAGCCAGGGGGCTTTTCTCGACACCAACGGCGTTAAAGTCCGCCTGCCGGACACCGACACCCAGCTGAAAGCACGCGATGTACTCGAACATGCTTTCAACCCCAAAGTCGATGATGCCCAATACGTGGTAGCCCTGAATCTGCTGTCGGCATCACCGAAGTGGCTCACCTCAATCCATGCCCTGCCCATGTATCTGGGCCTCGATCTACGGGGTGGCGTGCACTTCCTGCTGCAAGTGGATCTGCAAGGCGCCCTGACCAAGCGACTGGATGCCACCTCGGCTGACATCCGCACCCTGCTGCGCGACAAAAACATTCGCCATGCCGGCATTGGCCGTGAAGACCAGCGTCTGGTCATTCGCTTCCGCGAAAACGATTACCGCAACCAGGCCCGTGCCGCCCTGATGGATAGCCAGGCCGATCTTAACTTTGTCGAGCAAACCGTCAGTGGCGACCCGGCGCTGGTTGGCAATTTCAAGCCGGAAGCCATCAAGCGTATTCAGGAATTTGCCGTCAAGCAGAACATCACCACCCTGCACAACCGTATTAACGAACTGGGCGTGGCAGAGCCCATCATCCAGCAGTCTGGACCAGACCGAATCGTGGTGCAGCTGCCTGGCGTACAGGACACCGCCAAAGCCAAAGACATTCTGGGCCGTACCGCCACGCTGGAAATCCGCATGGTGGACGACACTCCAGGCGCGCTGGAATCCTCGCTCAACGGCAACGTACCAGCCACCGCCGAGTTGTACACCGAGCGTGGCGGTAGCCCGATTCTCGTCAAGAAGGTGGTTGTCCTGACCGGCGAACGCCTCAACGACGCCCAACCCGGCTTCGACAGCCAGACCCAGGAACCGGCCGTCCACCTCACGTTAGATGCCGCCGGTTCACGCATCTTCCGCGACATCACCCGTGACAACGTCGGCAAGCGCATGGCCATCCTGCTCATCGAAAAGGGCAAGGGCGAAGTGATTACCGCACCGGTGATCCGTAGCGAAATCGGCGGCGGCAAGGTACAGATCTCCGGCCGCATGACCACCGTGGAAGCCAACGAAACCGCCCTGCTGCTGCGCGCCGGTTCACTGGCTGCACCAATGGACATCATCGAAGAGCGCACCGTTGGCCCGTCGCTGGGTGCCGAGAATATCTCGCGCGGCTTCCATGCCACCCTCTGGGGCTTTGCCGCCATCGCGGTCTTCATGATCATCTACTACGGCATGTTCGGCGTGATCTCGGCGCTGGCCCTTTCGGCGAACCTGCTGTTCCTGATCGCCATTCTCTCGCTACTGCAAGCCACGCTCACCCTGCCCGGCATCGCCGCCATTGCGCTGGCGCTGGGTATGGCGATTGATGCCAACGTACTCATTAACGAGCGTATCCGCGAAGAACTGCGCAATGGCTCGACACCGCAAGCCGCCATCTCGGCCGGTTACGAGCGTGCCTTCGACACCATTCTGGATTCCAACATCACCACGTTGATCGCCGGTCTCGCGCTGCTGATTTTTGGCTCGGGTCCGGTACGCGGCTTTGCCGTGGTGCACTGCCTGGGCATCCTGACGTCGATCTTCAGCGCCGTGGTCGTGTCGCGCGCCCTGGTCAACATCATCTACGGTCGGCAGAAGCGACTCACCAAAATCTCCATCGGCCAGGTCTGGAAACCTGAAACCGATGCCAACAACTCAACCAACGCCTGACCGGAGCGACGATCATGGAACTATTCCGCATCCGCAAAGACATTCCCTTCATGCGCCATGCGCTGGTGTTCAACATTATTTCGTTGCTCACCTTCCTGCTGGCGGTGTTCTTCCTGGCAACCCGTGGCCTGCACTTCTCGGTGGAGTTCACCGGCGGTACGCTGGTCGAAGTGCAGTACAAACAGGCGGCCGATCTGGAATCCATCCGTGGCGGCCTGGCCAAAGCCAATTTCCAGGACTACACCGTCCAGAACTTTGGCTCCAGCCGTGACGTCCTGATTCGCCTACCGCTCAAGCCGTCACAAAGCTCGGCCGCGATTGGTACCGGCGTGATGGAAGCACTGGATGCCAACGCCCCCGGTGCCCAACTGCAACGAGTGGAGTTTGTCGGTCCGCAGGTGGGTGAAGAACTGGCGCATGATGGCGGCTTAGCCCTGCTGCTAGTCATCATCGGCATCATGATCTATCTAGCGCTACGCTTTGAATGGCGCTTTGCCCTGTCGGCCATCATTGCCAACCTGCACGATGTGATCATCATTCTGGGCTTCTTCGCCTTCTTCCAGTGGGAATTCTCGCTCCCCGTACTGGCCGCCGTCCTGGCCGTGCTCGGCTACTCGGTCAACGAGTCGGTCGTGGTGTTTGACCGGGTGCGCGAAACCTTCCGCAAGAAGCGCGGCATGACCACGCCACAGATTCTGGACCATGCCATTACCAGCACCATCTCCCGCACCATCATCACCCACGGCGCGACTGAAATGATGGTCCTCTCGATGCTGGTCTTTGGCGGTGATGCCCTACACTACTTTGCCCTGGCACTCACCATCGGCATTCTGTTCGGCATCTACTCATCAGTGCTGGTCGCCAGCCCACTGGTCATGTGGCTTGGTGTATCGAAAGAGCAGTTCATCAAACCCGTGAAGAAGATCGACTCGGCCAATGCCGATGGTGCTTGTGT
>CAYLWV010000116.1:0-3148 GCA_964387485.1 uncultured Dechloromonas sp.
GTCGTCGGCATTGCTCGAAGTGCTGGATCCGGAACAGAACCACACCTTCCAGGATCACTACGTCGAAGTGGATTTTGACCTGTCGGATGTCATGTTTGTGGCCACGGCCAACAGCCTGAATCTGCCGGGCCCGCTACTTGACCGGATGGAGATCATTCGTCTGTCGGGTTACACCGAAGACGAAAAGGTCAGCATCGCCACGCGCTATCTGCTGCCCAAGCAGATCAAGAACAACGGGCTGAAGAAGACCGAAATTACCGTCAGTGATGCGGCCATCCGTGACATCGTGCGTTACTACACCCGTGAAGCGGGTGTCCGTTCACTGGAACGTGAGCTTTCCAAAATCTGCCGCAAGGTCGTCAAGACCCTGCTGCTCAAGAAGAAAGCACCCACCGCCCGCGTGCTAGTCACGCCCAAAAACCTGGATAAGTTCCTGGGGGTACGTCGCTTCACCTTCGGCATGGCCGAAAAGGACAACCAGGTGGGTCAGGTGACTGGTCTGGCCTGGACGGAAGTGGGCGGCGAACTGCTCACCATTGAAGTCGCCTCCATGCCCGGTAAGGGTGTGGTGCAGCGTACCGGCTCCATTGGCGATGTCATGAAGGAATCGGTCGAAGCCGCACGCACAGTGGTCCGCTCTCGCGCCCGTCGTCTGGGTATCAAGGATGATGCCTTTGAAAAGACCGACCTGCACGTACACTTTCCGGAAGGGGCAACTCCGAAGGATGGCCCGTCGGCCGGTATCGCCATCACCACGGCGATTGTCTCGGCCCTGACCGGTATTCCCGTGCGCTGTGATGTTGCCATGACTGGCGAAATCACCCTGCGTGGCGAAGTGCTGGCCATTGGTGGTCTGAAAGAGAAGCTCCTGGCGGCCGTTCGCGGTGGTATCACCCGTGCCTTGATTCCGCATGAGAACGTGAAAGATCTGGTTGAGATCCCGGATACCATCAAGGGCCGTATCGAGATCATTCCCGTGAAATGGATTGATGAGGTTCTGGAAAACGCCCTGGCCAGTGCCCCGGTGGCGCTGCCAGAGCAGACCGAAGCGGTTGTTGACGCCGCGGCCGCTGTCGTTCCGTCGGCAGCGGAAGCACCCACCACGGAAGCAACAACGCGTCATTAATCAAACTATTAGCCAACAGGGCGGAGTGGTGGTACACTTCGCCCCGTTGTAAAAATGACGCAGCGCAATAATGCATCGCGTTATTGATTGCGCATCAAGTAATTAGCATCGTCCCCAGCCGCACCCACAGGGTGTACCGGAAGCCGGAATTGCCGGCATCTGTCTGATGGTCGATGTTCTTTTGACCACAGACCATCGCGTTAAACAGGCGCGACCGGTTTCCTTTTTGGGGATAAAAATGACTGAACAAACAAATAGCTCGTTTGCGAGCATGGGTCTGGCTGCGCCTTTGCTGAAGGCCATCGAGAACCTGGGATTCACCCAACCAACGCCCGTCCAGGCAGAGGCCGTCCCGGCCGCCATCAAGGGTGGCGACTGGATGGTCAGCAGCCAGACGGGTAGCGGCAAAACCGCGGCCTTCCTCCTGCCGGTGATCAATGCACTGATGTCGGAAGGCAATAACTCGCCGATCGATCTGCACCGCGTGATCGGTCCGGCCGGCCTGGTGCTGTGCCCGACCCGTGAGCTCGCCCAACAGGTGGCTCAGGACGCTATCGACCTGCTCAAGAACAGCAAAGGGATTCGCGTCGCCACCGTTATGGGCGGTATGCCTTACGGCAAACAGATGGCCGGCTTACGTGGCGCACTGCTCGTGGTCGCTACCCCGGGCCGTCTGCTCGATCTGGCACAGCGTCGTCAGATTCACCTGGCCGACGTCAAGACCCTGGTCGTTGATGAAGCCGACCGCATGCTGGATCTGGGCTTTGCCGAAGATCTGGAAGACATCAATCACCTGTGCCAGAAGCGTGAGCAGACACTCATGTTCTCGGCCACCTTTGCACCGCGCATCATGTCGCTGGCTGCCCGTCTGATGAAGAATCCGGGCCGTCTGGAACTGGCCAGCGCCACGGATCGTCACACCCAGATCACGCAGTCGCTGCACTGGGCCGACAACATGATCCATAAGGAAAAGCTGCTCGAC
Organism: uncultured Dechloromonas sp.; assembly: GCA_964387485.1. Lineage (GTDB taxonomy): Bacteria > Pseudomonadota > Gammaproteobacteria > Burkholderiales > Rhodocyclaceae > Fluviibacter. The sequence goes on from CAYLWV010000116.1 coordinate 2,109, forward strand.
CATTATCTGCGGGATGCCGAGCTGGAGCAGGCGGTCGTTTTCGCCAGCACCCAGGTTGAAACGGATCGTCTGGCTGACGCACTGGCCGAGCAGGGCCATGCCGTAGCCGCCCTGCACGGCGCCATGCCGCAAAAGGTGCGTGCCCATCGTCTCAAGCAGCTGCGGGCCGGTCAGGTGCGTGTGCTCGTGGCCACCGATGTGGCCGCCCGCGGTATCGACGTGCCGAGCATTACCCACGTCTTCAACTTCGGTCTGCCGATGAAGGCCGAAGACTATGTTCACCGTATTGGTCGTACCGGTCGTGCCGGTCGTACCGGTAAAGCCATTACCTTTGCCGAACATCGTGACCGCATGAAGATCCGTACCATCGAAGCGCTGACCGATCAGCGTATCCCGGTGGCCGTGGTGCCAGGTCTGGAGCCGAAAACGCCGGAACGCCCCGAGCGTGGTGGCCGTGGTGGTTTCGGCGGCGGCCGTGGAGATGGCTCAAGAGAGGGCCGTGGTCGTTCGGGTGGCTTTGGTGGCGGTGGTCGTGGTGCTTTTGGTGGTCATGGCCGTAGCCATGCCGGCGGTGATCGTTCGGGCGGCTGGGAAAAGCGTAGCGACAATCAGCGTTCCGAGAGCCCGCGTGAATTCAGCGACCGTCCGCGTTCCTTTGATGACCGCCCCCGCTCGTTCGAAGATCGTCCCCGTGATGATCGTCCGCGCAGCTTTGATGATCGCCCCCGTTCTTTCAATGATCGCCCGCGTGACGACCGTCCGCGTTCGTTTGGTGATCGCCCGCGCCGTGAAGGTGATGCGGGTAAATCCTTCGGTGATCGTAAGCCCTGGGGTGACAAACCTGCAGGCAAATTCGGTGATAAACCGGCTGGCAAGTTTGGCGATAAACCGCGTCGCGAAGGTAAGCCCTCGGATAAACCGGCGGGTAAATCCTTCGGCAAGCCGGGTGGTAAATCCTTTGGCAAACCGGCCTCCAAGCCGGGTGGCAAGGTGTTCAGCAAGCATGGCGGCACTGGTGGTCATGGTGGTTTTGGCAGCCG
>CAYLWV010000117.1:0-3070 GCA_964387485.1 uncultured Dechloromonas sp.
CCACCCAGTAAATCGCTCCAGCGTTTGGCGTGGTAAATCGGGCTGGGACGACCGACAAAATGCTTGAGTTCATTCTGGAACTCGGCAATAAATTCCGGATCACGGCTGTAATGCGCATAAGCATGCTTCAGTTGTTCCAGCGCTGCCACTAGCGTCTCGGAGACAAACGAGCCACCATAAGGACCAAAGTGACCACGCGCATCAGGAAAATCGTAGGGTTTCATCATCCGTCTTTCACACCATCTGGAGCTTGCTCCCGTCAGGCACCGCGAACAGCGCTGACGAAAGCACGAATTTTATCGGCATCCTTGATGCCTTTGGCCACTTCCACCCCGGAAGACACATCCACTGCCACCGGTTTCACCTGGGCGATGGCCGCAGCCACATTCTCCGGGTTCAGACCGCCGGACAGAATCACCGGCAAGGGGCAGGATGACGGCACCAGCGCCCAGTCAAACGACTCACCACTTCCGCCGTAAGCCGGGGTCCAGGTGTCGAGCAACAGAGCACGCGCCGAGGGAAATTGCGAAGCGAATTCTAACAGATCCACCCCCGGCCGGACCCGTGCCGCCCGCAGATAAGGTAGACCGAAGCCCTCACACTGCGCCACCGTTTCATCCCCATGAAATTGCAGCAGATTGAGGGGCACGTCTTCGATCACGCGATGCACTTCGGCCCGCGAGGCATTCACAAACAACCCCACCACCGTTACAAAGGGCGGGATATGGCGACACAGGGCTTTTGCCTGCGCAATCGTCACATGACGCGGGCTCTCGGCATAGAAGACGAGACCAATGGCATCCACGCCCGCCGCCACAGCAGCCTGCACGTCTTCCGCACGGGTCAGACCACAGACTTTGATACGGCAGGCATTATTTTGAGCAACAGGGTTCATCGGACTATCCGTCAGAAATCAGCAATTGAACATCTGCAGGGGGTCGCCCTGCCCGCCATCGGCCGTGGCCACTGGCAAACGCCAGCGGACATCATAATCGACTCCGGTCAGATACAGACCATCCGGCATAAAGGTTGGCGGCGCCAGTGTCCGGTTGCGTTGCTCCAGCCAGTCGGCCATCGCCGTCACCGGTGCGCCGCCCTTACCGATCTGCACCAGAGCGCCAACCAGGTTACGGATCATATGCTGCAAAAAAGCGTTGGCCGCGAAATCAAACACCAGCCAATCCCCCTGTCGAACCACCCGAGCCTGGGTCAGCGTCCGCACCGGGCTATTAGCCTGACATTCAGCCGCCCGGAAGGCGCTGAAATCATGCGTGCCGAGAATCGATGCCGCAGCCTCGGCCATCAGGCCGGCGTCCAGCGGCCGATGGAACCAGCCAACGCGGCCGGCAAATACGGCAGGTCGCTGCGGTCGGTTGAGCAGGAGGTAGCGATAACGACGACCGGTAGCGCTGAAGCGTGCATGAAACTCAGCCGACACCGGCTGCGCCCAGCGCACCGCGCAGGAATCCGGCAGCAAGGCATTGACACCGCGCACCCAGGCCGTTTCCGGCCGCACCACCGGCGCATCAAAGTGAATCACCTGGCCCGTAGCATGCACACCCGCATCAGTACGACCGGCACAGACAACCTGTACCGTATGCGCGGCAATCTGCGACATGGCAGCCTCTAAAGCCCCCTGCACCGTGGCCAGCATAGCCCCCGCCGGCCGACCCACCACCGCCTGTACCGTGGGCGGCTGGCTCTGCCAGCCATGAAAGGCGGCACCATCATACTCGACACCCAGAGCCCATCGTTGCAGTGTCATCCCGGGGCTCCCATCAGCAGACATAACGCAACGCCCGAGCAAGCGATCATGGCAAAGCCGATATCACGGGCCGTGAGCACGGCGCCATCCAGCGTGATTTGATGAGGCACGCCTTCAAGCGGCGGAGCATCCCCGGCGCGGGCCATGACCAGAATATCGTGCAGGTTGCGCGGCTTCGGTGCAGCCTCCAGATAATGAAAAACCAGCAGCAAGCGGGCCACAGCGCGCTCGGGCCAATCTCTTTGGCCGGCCAATGGCTGCAACAAGGCTAGCGAACCCGCGGCCAGCGCCTGATCGTCCGTCGTTTCCAGCAACCAGGTTACCGCCGCCAGCATACCGATCAGCCGCAACAACTGGGTCAGCGCCAGCGTCAGACCCTCGGCCGTCGGATACAAACCCCATGCAGGAAACAGTGCCGTCCCAGGCGTCATGAACAGCGTCACCGCAAAAAGGACCAGAATCAGCAAACGTACCCGCCGCAATAGCTTGAGGAAACGGGCGCGATGCGTCAGCAACATCCAGAAACTCAAAAGGACTGCCAGCACCAGACCCGGCGTCGACTGTAGCACCACCGCCATCGCTATGACCGCGATCAGTTTCATCGCCGGCGAGAGTGAAGCGTGGAGAGTCGTCATCCGGCGCATTGATCTATTGATCGCGTGATTTGTCTTGCGTGGGTGCCGACAGATCGAGATTAATCGATCCCCAATCAACCTTGGGCTGTGCGCCAGCGCGCGGCCGGTCATCGTGGTCGGTTTTGTGGTCTTTGCCGTGGCGGGCGCTCTCACCGGTACGGCCGAGCGAAACCCCCAGCTGCAACCCGAGCAGCAGCAACGTCAGACAAATGACCACCCAGAGCCAATCAGGCATATTCATAAATATCAGAAATTAACAAAAGACAACGCCCCGCAGAAGCGAGGCGTATGCATCACCACGAAAGAATGGTTTAGCCAGTAACCAAGATTCTCAGCATACGACGCAACGGCTCCGCCGCCCCCCACAGCAACTGGTCACCGCATGTGAAGGCAGCAAGATAATCCGGACCCATGGCCATCTTATGCAGACGGCCCACCGGTACGGTCAGCGTACCGGTCACGGCAGCCGGGGTCAGTTCGCGCTCGCTGATCTCGCGATCATTCGGCACCACTTTCACCCAATCGTTAGCCTTGGCCAGGATGTCGTTCACTTCATCCAGCGGCACATCCTTCTTCAGCTTGATGGTCAGCGCCTGCGAGTGACAACGCATGGCACCGATACGCACACACAGACCGTCGATGGGGATCGAACCGGCCGAACGGAATGCCG
>CAYLWV010000118.1:0-3013 GCA_964387485.1 uncultured Dechloromonas sp.
GACAAGAAATATCAGCTGATCGACACGGCAGGTGTCCGTCGCAAGGGCCGGGTCTTCGAAGCCATCGAAAAATTCTCGGTCATTAAAACCCTGCAGGCGATTGAAGCGGCAAACGTCGTTATTCTGGTGCTTGATGCCCAACAGGATGTGGCCGATCAGGATGCTCACTTGGCTGGCTTTATCAAGGAGTCTGGTCGTGCGCTGGTGGTGGCCGTCAACAAATGGGACGGCATGGACGCGTATGATCGCGAGCAGTGCAAGCTCGGCATCGAACGTCGCTTCAAATTCCTTGATTTCGCCAGCTTCCACTACATCTCGGCCAAAGAGGGCAAGGGGCTGGATGGCGTCATGCGCTCGGTCGATAAGGCCTATGCCGCCGCCATGGCCAAGTTGTCCACACCTCAATTGACCCGTGTGCTGATGGATGCCGTTGCCCGGCAGACACCGCCACGGCATGGTATTTTCCGGCCGAAGCCCCGTTATGCGCACCAGGGTGGCATGAATCCACCGCTGATCGTGATCCACGGTAATGCGCTGAATCACATTCCGGACAGCTACCGTCGATACCTGGAACACTGCTTCCGCGATCACTTCCATTTGCAGGGAACGCCACTGCGTTTGCAGTTCAACGTGTCGCATAACCCCTATGTGGATGATTAATCGACGTTTCTGTGTAAACGCTGCGTAAAATGCTTTGCGCATTTCCGTGTTTTGCTTTACATTGATCCACTAAGCACTTAACTTCCCAATCCCGCAATAATCAGAACAAGCGGAGTACAACAATGACAAATAAGGGCCAGTTGCTACAGGATCCTTTCCTCAACGCCTTGCGCCGTGAACACGTGCCGGTGTCCATTTACCTGGTGAATGGCATCAAGCTGCAGGGGCAGATTGAATCCTTCGATCAATACGTCGTGCTGTTGCGTAATACCGTCACCCAGATGGTGTACAAGCACGCCATCTCCACGGTCGTGCCTGCCCGCGCCGTCAGCTTCAGCCAGGAGCCGCCCGCGGCATGACCGCCAGTGACCCGGCACTGGCCGGGTTGTCCGACCCCCGGTTAGCCAGAAAACCCACGCAATCCCGTGCGTCCGGCCAGGTGCTGGAGCGGGTGCTGCTCGTGCAGGTGGATTTCGGCAAACTGGACGTCGACGAAGCCGTTCAGGAAGTCCGCATGCTCGCCGAATCGGCAGGCGCTGAGGTGGTGGATATTATTACCTGTCGGCGTGATCGGCCGGATGTTGCTCTGTTCGTGGGCTCCGGCAAAGCCGAAGAAATCGGCCAACAGGCCAAAGCGCTGGATGCCGGTCTGATTATTTTCAATCACAACCTCTCTCCGGTGCAGCAACGCAACCTGGAGCAGGTTGTGCATGGGCGGGTCATCGACCGTACCACCTTGATTCTGGATATTTTTGCCCTGCGCGCGCAAAGCGCCGAAGGCAAGCTGCAGGTCGAGCTGGCCCAGCTGGAGCATCTGGCCTCCCGCCTGATTCGTGGCTGGACGCACCTTGAGCGTCAACGCGGTGGCATCGGCATGCGAGGCCCCGGTGAAACCCAGCTGGAAACAGACCGCCGGCTGATCGGCACCCGTGTCAAAATGCTTAAGGACCGCCTGTCCCGGTTAGCCAAGCAACGGCGCACGCAGGGGCGGGCGCGTAGTCGCCAGGGGGTGCTGACCATTTCCTTGGTCGGCTACACCAACGCCGGTAAATCCACGCTGTTCAATGCGCTCACGCATTCCGGTGCTTACGCGGCCGACCAGCTGTTTGCCACGCTGGATACCACGGTGCGTCGTGTCTGGCTGCCTGAAGCCGGTAATGTGGTTGTGGCCGATACGGTCGGATTTATCCGGGATCTACCCCACACCCTGGTCGAAGCCTTCAAAGCCACCCTGGAAACCACCACGCAGGCCGACCTCCTGCTGCATGTGATTGATGCCGCCAACCCCGCCCGCGAAGAGCAGATTGCCGAAGTGAACAAGGTGCTGGCTGAAATCGGTGCCAGCCATATCCCGCAGATCCGGGTCTACAATAAGTGCGATCTCACCGCCGCCGAGCCCGGCGTGGAGCGGGATCCCTATGGTAAAATCAGCCGTGTACGATTGAGCGCCCAGACGGGTGCCGGTCTCCCCTGGCTCAGGGCGGCGATTGCCGAATTTGCCCACCCGGAATCACCAGAAACCGGGCCAGAAAGTTATCCCTCGGAGTTAGCGCCATCCCCGCTGCTGTCGCCTGATGTCGATCAATGATCCCCAATGGGGAAATAGCCACCGACCGGAGCAAAAAGAGCCGGATCAGGCACCAGAAAACGCTGGTGCGGCGCCCGCGCAACCCGAGTCGGCTGCCCCCGATGGTGCGTCCCCGCTGACAGGCGCAGACACCACCCAAGAGACACCCAAGGAAACTCGGCCTGCCTTGTCCGGCGGCCAGCAACCGTCCGGTGGGCCTTCATCGCCTAAGCCCGAAGGACCTCCGGATCTGGAAGAACTCTGGCAGCAACTCGTCTACCGGGCCCGTTGCCGTATCGCCGCCATTCTGCGTCGCCCGGCACCGCCGGCCCCCCAGCCGATGGCTCAATCCCTCTCCCGCCCCGGGGTATCCACTCAGGCTCGTGGCACTGCAGAGAGCACGGATGCGGCGCCTTTCAATTGGCAGGCACTGTCGTGGCAAAGCTGGCTCATTGGTGTGGCTTTGATTTTTGGCGCCTGGTTGGTGAGTGGTTTTTATCTGGTCGATGCCAATCAGCGGGGTGTGGTCAGTCGTTTCGGTATCGTATCCGGCACCACTGACCCCGGTTGGCAGTGGCGCTGGCCGTATCCCTTTGAAAGCGTGCGTCTGGTCAATGTGACCGGCGAGCGGACGCTGGAGGTGGGCCCCGCACCCGCCGGTCGCCAGGCTCAGGGCCTCATGCTGACGGCTGATCAGAATCTGGTTACGGTGTCCTACGCAGTGGTCTATCAGGTCATCGACCCGGTGGCCTATGTCACTCAGCTGGAAGCCCCCGCAGAACTGCT
>CAYLWV010000119.1:0-3006 GCA_964387485.1 uncultured Dechloromonas sp.
GATGGCGGCGACGTGCTTCGAATTCTCCGGTCGGCACCAATGCCGTGCGGTATTTTTCGATGGCTTCCCAGAATTTTTCGATGCCGTCATGGTGCAGGGCACTGAGTGCAATGACTGGTGGCTGCCAGTTTGGGCTAGTCGGGCGCAGCATGCCGAGCGCATTTTTCCACTGGGCGGCGGTTACCGCCGCTGCGCGTGGGTCGATGTCAGCCTTGTTGATGACCACCAGGTCGGCGATTTCCACAATACCCTTTTTAATGGCTTGCAGATCATCGCCCGCGTTGGGTAGTTGCAGTAGGCAGAACATATCGACCATGCCGGCAACCGTGGTTTCAGATTGGCCGACGCCGACGGTTTCAACGATGATGACATCGTAGCCGGAGGCTTCGCAGAGCAGCATGGCTTCACGGGTCTTTTCGGCGACGCCGCCGAGCGAACCGGAAGACGGGCTCGGGCGGATGAAGGCTTCTTCCCGCATCGACAGCTGCTCCATGCGAGTCTTGTCGCCAAGGATAGAGCCACCGGAAACACTTGATGAGGGGTCTACCGCCAGCACCGCGAGTTTGTGGCCCTGCTTGATGAGCCACATACCGAGTGCTTCGATGAAGGTTGATTTGCCGGCACCCGGCACACCGGAGATGCCAATACGGATAGCGTTGCCGGTACTTGGCAATAACGCGTTCAGTACCTGTTGGGCACGGATCTGATGATCCTCACGCGTTGATTCAATGAGCGTAATGGATTTGGCCAGCGCACGACGTTGCCCGGCGAGCACGCCCGCTACCAAAGCCTGATCGGCTTCGGTGAGCATCGTGACTTCTTCCGGTCGCATCGCGTTCATGCTTGGTGCAGTCTGCTGGGCTTACTTGGCTAGTGCTTTGCGAATTTCGGCCAACACGGTGCGGGCCGAATCCTCAATGCGCGTGCCTGGGCCGAAGATGGCCTTGGCGCCCGCCTTGTACAGGGTGTCATAGTCTTGTGCCGGAATCACGCCGCCAGCGAAGACGATGATGTCATCTGAGCCTTGCGCCTTCAGAGCGTTCACTAGGGTTGGCAGCAGCGTTTTGTGGCCAGCGGCGAGTGACGAAACGCCAATTGCGTGGACATCGTTTTCAATGGCCTGACGAGCGGCTTCTTCCGGTGTCTGGAAGAGCGGGCCCATATCGATGTCGAAACCGAGGTCGGCAAAGGCGGTTGCCACGACTTTGGCGCCGCGGTCGTGACCATCCTGGCCCAGCTTGGCAATCATGATGCGTGGACGACGGCCCTGTTCCTGAACGAACTTCTCGATGTCCTGTTTGATCTCTTCCCAGCTTTCCTGACCTTGCACAACGCCTCCGTACACACCAGAAATTGTTTGGTTGTTGGCACGGAAACGGCCGAAGACCTTTTCCAGCGCATCGGATACTTCGCCGACCGTGGCACGCAGGCGGATAGCTTTAACCGTGAGGTCGAGCAAGTTGCCCTGGCCAGACTTGGCCGATTCCGTGAGGGCATTCAGCGCGGCTTCGACGGCAACGCTGTCGCGTGTGGCGCGGATCTTCTGCAGGCGAGCAACCTGGGCTTCACGGACAGCGTGGTTGTCGATGTCGAGAATGTCGATCTCGTCTTCCTTGGCCAGCTTGTATTTGTTCACGCCCACAATGACGTCTTTACCCGAGTCAATACGCGCTTGTTTGTCAGCGGCACAGGTTTCAACCTGCATCTTGGCCCAGCCCGATTCCACGGCTTTTGTCATGCCACCCATGGCTTCGATTTCTTCGATGATGCTCCAGGCCTTGTCGGCCATGTCCTGCGTGAGCTTTTCCATCATGTAGGAGCCGGCCCATGGATCGATCACGTTCGTGATGTGGGTTTCTTCCTGGATGATCAGCTGCGTGTTGCGGGCGATACGTGCCGAGAATTCGGTCGGCAGTGCAATGGCTTCGTCGAGTGCATTGGTGTGCAGCGACTGGGTGCCGCCGAACACGGCTGCCATGGCTTCGATCGTGGTGCGCACTACGTTGTTGTACGGGTCTTGCTCGGTCAGAGACCAGCCCGATGTCTGCGAATGAGTACGCAGCATCAGCGACTTGGTGCTCTTCGGGTTGAACTCCGACATGATCCGGTGCCAGAGCAGACGTGCGGCGCGCATCTTGGCAATTTCCAGATAGAAATTCATGCCCACGGCCCAGAAGAACGACAGACGGCCAGCGAAGGCGTCGACGTCGAGGCCCGAGGCGATACCGGTACGCACATACTCGCGACCATCGGCCAGCGTGAAGGCCAGCTCAATCGCCTGGTTCGCACCGGCTTCCTGGATGTGATAACCCGAGATCGAAATCGAGTTGAACTTCGGCATGTGTTGCGCCGTGTAACCGAAGATATCCGAAATGATCTTCATCGACGGGGTCGGCGGATAGATATAAGTGTTACGAACCATGAACTCTTTGAGAATGTCGTTCTGGATCGTGCCGGACAGTTTGTCCTGCGAAACGCCCTGTTCTTCCGCGGCCACAATATAGCCGGCCAGAATCGGTAGCACAGCACCGTTCATGGTCATGGAGACCGAAATCTTGTCGAGCGGGATCTGGTCGAAGAGGATCTTCATGTCTTCGACGGAGTCAATGGCGACGCCAGCTTTGCCCACGTCGCCGACCACGCGGGCGTTGTCGGAGTCGTAACCGCGGTGCGTTGCCAAGTCGAATGCTACCGAAACGCCCTGGCCACCGGCGGCAAGCGCCTTGCGGTAAAAGGCATTAGAGGCTTCAGCGGTGGAGAAGCCGGCGTACTGGCGGATGGTCCATGGCTTTACCGCATACATGGTGGGCTGTGGGCCGCGCAGGAACGGTGCAAAGCCTGGCAGGGTATCGGCGTATTGCAGACCTTCGACATCCTGCTGTGTATAGAGCGGTTTGACCGTCAGGCCTTCCGGGGTGTGCCAGTCCAGGCGGCTCAGATCGCCATCCGGCGATTGTTTGGCGGCGGCCTTTTTCCAAGCCTCGATGGCTTCAGGGGTGGCTTTGT
>CAYLWV010000120.1:0-2916 GCA_964387485.1 uncultured Dechloromonas sp.
CGGCTTAGAACTTGAGACCGTTTTCACGGGCAGCTTCAGCCAGGGCCTTAACACGGCCGTGGTACTTGAAACCCGAGCGGTCAAAAGCAACCTGTTCAACGCCGGCCTTGAGCGCACGCTCGGCGACCAGCTTGCCAACCGTTTGTGCTGCAGCGACGTTACCGCCGTTCGGCACATCCTTGCGGATATCGGTTTCAACAGTGGAAGCAGCAGCCAGCACCTTGCCACCACAGGCCGAGATGACCTGGGCGTAGATATGCTGGTTGGTGCGGAACACGCTCAGGCGAACGGCCTTCAGTTCGGCGATGCGGGCGCGTGCCTGACGAGCACGGCGCAGACGCGACTGTTTCTTATCTTTCATGAGGCACCCTTACTTCTTCTTGGTTTCCTTGAGGATGACGACCTCATCGGCGTAACGCACACCCTTGCCCTTGTAAGGCTCCGGCTTGCGATAGGCGCGAATTTCGGCAGCAACCTGACCTACCTGTTGCTTGTCGATCCCCTTGATCAGGATTTCGGTTTGCGACGGGGTTTCCACTTTGACGCCAGCAGGCATCTTGTGAGCAACCGGGTGCGAGAAACCGAGCGAGAGATTCAGGGTGTCGCCCTGAGCCTGAGCGCGGTAACCCACGCCAACCAGGGTCAGTTTCTTTTCGAAACCCTTCGAAACGCCATTAACCAGATTGGCCAGCAGTGCACGGGTGGTACCCGACATTGCGGCTGCATTTTCAGCACCGGCAACAGCTTTAACCTTCAGTTCTGAACCTTCCAGCACAACGTCAACTGCCGGATTGCGCGCCAGAGTCATGGTGCCCAGCGGGCCCTTGATACTGATCTGCGCACCAGCAACGTTCACTTCTACACCTTGCGGTAGGGCGACTGGATTCTTAGCTACGCGAGACATATCGAACCCTCCCTTACGCGACGTAGCAGAGCACTTCGCCGCCGACATTGGCTGCACGGGCGCTACGATCAGTCATGACACCCTGCGGGGTCGAGACGATTGCAATGCCCAGGCCATTCATGACGCGGGGAATCTCAGCAGACGGTTTGTAGACACGCAGGCCAGGACGCGAAACGCGCTCAACGCGTTCGATAACCGGGCGGCCAGCGTAGTACTTCAGACCAATTTCAAGTTCCGGCTTGGCTGCTTCGCCACGCACGGCAAAATCCTCAACGTAACCTTCATCCTTGAGCACTTTTGCAATAGCCACTTTCAGCTTGGAGGAGGGCATACGCACCACCAGCTTTTGTGCCATTTGCGCATTGCGGATGCGGGTCAGCATATCGGCGATCGGATCACTCATTGCCATATCAAATCCTCCTGCTTACCAGCTGGCCTTGATCACGCCCGGGATTTCTCCCTTAAAGGCGAGCTCACGGATCTTGTGACGACACAGACCGAACTTACGGAATGTGCCACGGGGACGGCCCGTCAACTGACAGCGGTTGCGGGTACGGGTGGGGTTAGCGTTACGCGGCAGTTGCTGCAGCTTGAGACGCGCTTCGTAGCGCACTTCTTCGCTTTGCGACTGGTCGCTGATGATTGCCTGGAGGGCTTCACGCTTTTTGGCGAACTTCGCGACAAGAGCGCGACGCTTCGCTTCACGATTGATCAGGGCTGTTTTGGCCATAATCGCCTCAATTCTTGAAAGGGAACTTGAATGCAGTCAGCAGAGCCTTGGCTTCGCTGTCATTCTTCGCGGTGGTCGTGATGCTGATATTCATCCCGCGCAGAGCATCGATCTTGTCGTACTCGATTTCCGGGAAAATGATCTGCTCTTTAACGCCCATGTTGTAGTTACCACGGCCGTCAAAACCCTTGCCCTGAATACCACGGAAGTCACGGACGCGCGGCAGCGCAACCGTCACCAGACGATCCAGGAATTCGAACATGCGCGGACCGCGCAGGGTCACCATGCAGCCCAGCGGATAGTTATCACGGATCTTGAAGCCGGCGATCGACTTACGAGCCTTGGTAACCACCGGCTTCTGGCCGGCAATCTTGGTCAGGTCGGACACAGCGTGTTCCAGAACCTTCTTATCGGCAACCGCTTCACCCACACCCATATTCAGGGTGATTTTGGTGATGCGCGGCACTTCCATCGGCGACTTGAAGCCGAATTCTTTCATCAGTGCCGGGGCAACCGTGCTCTTGTAAAAATCTTGCAAACGCGACATGTGGGCCCCCTTATGCGTCAACCTGTTCGCCGTTCGACTTGAACACGCGAACCTTGCGACCGTCGTCGAGCACCTTGAAGCCGACACGGTCACCCTTGCCTGCCTTGGCGTTCCACAGAGCCACATTGGAAACCTGAATCGGCATATCCTTGTCGACCAGACCACCGGCCGTACCCAACATCGGGTTCGGACGCACAGCCTTCTTGACGCGGTTAATGCCTTCTACGACGACGCGATCAGCGTCGACACGGAGAACAACGGTGCCACGACGGCCCTTGTCCTTACCGGTAGTGACGACGACTTCGTCGCCTTTACGAATCTTATCCATCTGGCGCCTCCTTAGAGCACTTCAGGAGCGAGCGAAACGATCTTCATGAAACGCTCCGAGCGCAACTCCCGGGTCACCGGGCCGAAGATACGAGTACCAATCGGTTCGAGCTTGTTGTTCAGCAGGACGGCAGCGTTGCCATCGAACTTCACCAGCGAACCATCGGTACGGCGAACACCCTTGGCGGTGCGAACGACGACGGCATTGTAGACATCACCCTTCTTCACGCGACCACGGGGGGCTGCATCTTTGATCGACACCTTGATGATGTCGCCAATGCCGGCATAACGGCGCTTGGAGCCGCCCAGCACTTTGATACACATTACAGAACGCGCACCGGTGTTATCGGCGACGTCCAGCATCGACTGCATCTGAATCATCATTAACTCCAACTTGTCCCGCTACCA
>CAYLWV010000121.1:0-2866 GCA_964387485.1 uncultured Dechloromonas sp.
TCGTCGAGCGTGAAGGCGCTGACCGGTTCGACCGAAGAAGAACAGTTCCACTAAGAACATCTTCTCCGCGCTTAGTCACACTAGGCTGCGAACCCAAAACCGGCGCTCACAAGGCGCCGGTTTTTTTATGGTTGACGCGATTGGGCGATATCGGCAATCCTATCGTCAATATTCTCCGCCCCCGATCATGAAAACACTCACCTCGTTTGCCCTGTGCCATACCGCCCCTGAAATCGACTATCCACGCCCGGACCGACTCGTGAGCGGCAACCCTAAGCGAAGCACCTGGAATCATTACGAAGAACAAGGCGTGTCATCTGGTCTCTGGGAGTGCGAGCCTGGCGCTTGGCGCATTGCCTTTGCCGATGATAAGGATGAGTTCTTCCACGTTATTTCCGGCCGCATCCGCATTACAGACGCTCAAAACATTGCCCGGGAATTTGGGCCGGGTGACGCTTGCGTCATTCCCGCCGGGTTTACCGGTCTTTTTGAAGTCATTGAGCAAGTAAGCAAGCACTATGTCATCATTGACCGCGCAGCAACACAAACAACATCCCATATCCACTCACCCTCCTGACAGAGAAGGAACACACCATGACTCAGACAGTCACGCTCGGCGGCAACCCGATTCAGATCGGCGGCACGCTCCCGCAACCAGGCACTACGGCACCGGCATTCAAACTCGTGGCCAAAGATCTGAGCGATGTCACTCTTGAAAACTTTGCTGGCAAGCGCAAAGTGCTGAACATTTTCCCAAGCATCGACACGCCAACCTGCGCCACCTCCGTGCGTCAATTCAACACCCGAGCCGCGCAACTCAACAACACCGTCGTCCTCTGCATTTCGGCCGACCTGCCTTTTGCGCAATCGCGTTTCTGCGGCGCCGAAGGTCTGGAAAACGTACAGACCCTCTCCACCATGCGTGGTCGTGAATTTATCCAGAACTACGGTGTGGCCATCGAATCCGGCCCCATCGCTGGTCTGACGGCACGCGCCGTCATCGTGCTGGATGAAAACAATCGGGTACTGCACAGCGAGATGGTGAGCGAAATCAAGAACGAGCCGAATTACGACGCGGCACTGGCCGTACTCGGCTAAGGACGAACCTGACTCATCAGTAACAACCTGCGCGTCATGCGCATGAAGGCTGTCCAACATCGAATCCGGTTTTGGGCAGCCAGTAATCTTTCTGGGTGTAGGCGTCTTTCAGCAGATCAACGAAAGCTCGGACTTTCAGCGGTAAATGCCGACGTTCCGGAAATACAGCATAGATGCCGACCGGCGGTGCGGCCCAGTCATCCAGTACACTGATCAGCCGCCCAGCCTGTAAATCCTCGCCGACTTCCCACATTGAGCGCCAGGCCAGACCTCCGCCGGAACGCGCCCATTCGGCCAACACCACACCATCATTACATTCGATCGGCCCCTTGACCCGGATGCTGCGCGTCTTCACGGCGCCCGTATTGCCCAAGCCGGCCAGATGTGCCCGAAAGGTCCAGCCACGTTGCGGGCCCAAGGCCAGACATTCATGTTTGAGCAATTCGTCGGGCGTCTGCGGCACACCCTGACGCGCCAGGTATTCCGGCGCGCCGACCACCACCCGACGCATTTCGGCCAGATGTACGGAGACCAGATTTGAATCTGCCAGCTCCCCCAAGCGAATACCGCAGTCAAAACCTTCGTTCACCAGATCCACGAGGCGATCCGATAGATCGAGCGAAACACTGACTTCCTGATGCTGTGACAGAAAACGCTGTACATGGGGTGCCACATGGCGTCGCCCGAAACCGGCGGGCGCCGTCACCCGTAAATGGCCACTGACCTGAATACTGCCCCGTGCCGCCGCGGCTTCGGCGCTAGCCAGATCATTGAGAATCCGTATGCAGTCTTCGAGATAATTCTGTCCGGACTCGGTCAGTGAGATCCGGCGGGTCGTGCGATGCACTAATTGCGACCCGAGCCGTTCTTCCAGGGCATCAAGCCGACGGGCCATGATCGCCGGGGTCACGCCTTCAATTCGCGCCGCCGCCGATAGCGAGCCGTGGGTTGCCACCAGGACCAGCGCCTGCATTTCCTTGAACGGATTCATCGGTTTCTCCGATCTATTTAATACTTAAAGTATAAAAAGAACAGATATTTTTACATCTTTTAATTCCATTTGCACTGCAATAGAATGTGCAACATCATCAAAATTTGTCTTTCTCTTCGCTTTGCTGCTTACTTTTACGGAGTTTTCACATGAGCCTCACACTGCCTGCTGGCGTTCAGATCACCGGCCCGATCAATGCCCGTTTTGAAGAAATCCTGACCCCGGAAGCTCTGGCCTTCGTCGCCAAACTGCACCGTGCGTTTGAACCGCGCCGCCAGGAACTGCTGAAAGCCCGTATCGAGCGTCAGGCACGCATTGATGCCGGCGAAATGCCGGATTTCCTGCCGGAAACCAAACACATCCGCGAAGGGGATTGGAAGATTGCCCCGCTGCCGAAGGCCCTGGAGCGTCGCCGCACCGAAATCACCGGCCCGGTTGAAGCCAAAATGATCATCAACGCCTACAACTCGGGCGCTGATTCGTACATGACCGACTTTGAAGATTCGAACAGCCCGAACTGGGAAAACCAGATCCAGGGTCAGGTCAATCTGTACGATGCCATTCGTCGCAAGCTCTCATTCAAGAACGAAGCCGGCAAGGAATACAAACTCAACGACAAGATCGCCACGCTGCAGATTCGTCCGCGCGGCTGGCACCTCGATGAAAAGCATGTCCTGATCGACGGCCAGCGCGTCTCCGGCGGCATCTTTGATTTCGGCCTCGTGTTCTTCCACAACGCCAAAGAGCAAATCGCCCGCGGTGCCGGCCCATTCTTCT
>CAYLWV010000122.1:0-2769 GCA_964387485.1 uncultured Dechloromonas sp.
TTGCGGGGGTTGCCTGGTTGTCCGTTGAAAAGGTGTCAGGACCTTGTGCGGTCGGTGTATTCCCATGAAACATGCAAGCCGATGCGGTTGTTGCAACGATGAGGCAAATCAGACCGCGCTTGAACATAAATGAGTTGCCGATGATTTTAGAGGGAATCAAGAGATTAAATCTTACTGAATTGATTTTATGGTGATTCTTGTACACAGCATTGTAAATTCAATTTGCCTGGGATTATCAAATTGGTAAATGAACTTTTTTAAGATCGGCTAATCCAATTCGATCCCAAGGATCAGTACGACTTCTTGAGCCATGCAAAATTTGGAATAAAAAGCGCAGGCCGGTATGGCCAGCTGGCAGAAAGCCGATAGCCTTGTTGGTAAAATGTTCGGTAAATAACATCACTTGCGGAACATATCGGTGCAACGACAGACAGTCATTCAATGGGGCGTAGCCTTGCTTTGCGGCTGCATCCTTGCGGCGTGTAGCGTTGCCGAACGTAAGCACGCAATCCCTGATGCACAGCTACAACAGGCAGAAATAGCCGGCATGACAGATGTTCGCTACATTCCCAGCACGAAAGCGGGTGTCAAAGCCTATCTCCAGGAAATTCAGCAGGCAGTTGCCCGACGGCCGGCAGATACGGGGCGCCAGAGTAACCTGCTCGCACTCTCCGGTGGTGGTGATAACGGGGCCTTTGGCGCCGGTTTGCTGGTGGGCTGGAGTCAGCGGGGAGATCGCCCGAAGTTTGATCAAGTCACGGGTATCAGCACGGGAGCGCTCATCGCCCCATTTGCTTTTTTGGGCACAGACTACGACCCCACCCTTAAGGCGCTGTTTACCGAGGTTCGGCCGGAAGATATTTACCGGGAGCGTGGCAAGCTCGGTATTTTGCTGACGGATGCCATGGCCGATGTGTCGCCGCTACGGGCATTAATCGACAAGACCGTGGATACGATGATGCTGCAGAAGATCGCGGCCGAGTACGAACAGAAGGGCCGCTTGCTCTTGATCGGCACCACCAATATTGACTCCGGATCGCTGGTGCTCTGGAATATGGGGCGGATTGCCGCTCAGGCGTCGCCAGCAGCGCATGCCCTCTTCAAGAATGTGATGCTGGCTTCGGCTGCCGTGCCAGGGGCATTTCCGCCGGTATTATTTGACGCAGAAATAAACGGTCGTGATTACCATGAGTTGCATGTGGATGGCGGGTTGGCTGCCCAGGTGTATCTGTATCCGGCGGCAGTGAGTCGTGCGGCCTTGCAGGCCGGCATTATCAAATCCCGCCAGCGTGAGGCCTATATTATTCGTAATGCCCGCTTATCGATTGGTTGGGAGGAAACCGAGCGCAATGGCCTCGGTATTCTTGGTCGCTCCTACAAGAAGATGGTGCAGTCTCAGGGGCTGGGTAATCTTTACCAGATTTACGAAATTACCCGCCGGGATAAAGTCGGCTTTAATCTGGCCTACATTGGTAATGATTTTGAACAACCGCATCCGGCCGAATTTGATCAGCCCTACATGAATGCCTTATTTGAATACGCCTATGAGAAGGCCAAGCGGGGGTACCCGTGGCAGCATGTGCCGCCGGGGTTGGAGCAGAGCAGCGAAGAGGATCTGGCTTTGGTAGAGCGCCAGTGACGCATGTCCGAGGCTTAAAAAAGAACTGCGACAGACTCGACCAGGCCGATTTCCATCAGGGCATCAATCAGGGATTGAATACGCGCCTTATCGGCAATCGTCACCAATAGCTTGCCGCCTTGAATGGCCAGATCGGAATGCACAATCTGTGCGCCAAATCGATCCAGGATGCCGGTCACAGCCGCCATTTCAGAGCCGCGCTTGAGTGTGATACTTAGATCGCCTTTGACGGGAGCTGATAGTGTTGCCGTGGTTTTGCTGAAGAGCCCCAGCTTGTAGGCACCATAGCCCATACCCTGGCCCAATAGAACAAGCATTGCTATCGCCAGTGTGGGCGAAATACCCAGTGCTCGTAGTTTGGTCAGAATCCGCTGACGTAAACTCAGCCGCGTTCCTTGCTGAAAGTTACCGAGTAATCGTTCCAATGTCTGATCCGGATTACGGTGCGCTCCGGTTGCGCGCACGATACGCCTGAGCCGCTCGGTAAATTTCAGAGCCTTGTGCGCTTCGGGGTGTTGCGCGATGTACTGCTGCATAAACCGCTGATCTACCTCAGCCAATTGGTGGGTGACATAGAAGGGCAATAATTGCTCAAAGCGTGTTTTGTCCTGTTGGAGGTGTAGATCAGGCGACACAGGCGGCTCCTGCTCCAAAAGCGTTTTTGACGCAATCGGTGATTTTGGCGCGGGCATTGAACAGGCGGCTTTTAATGGTGCCGACCGGGCAGCATAGACGTTCCGAAACTGCCTCCAGGGGCAGTTCTTCAAACCATGTCCAGAAAAATGCTTCACGGTGGGTGATGGGCAGGCTGTCGATACATTCTCGGAGAATTTCGTCCATTTCCTGTGATTCCAGGCGAGAGACTACATCCCAGTCCGGATCGGGGAGATTATCGAAAATTTCTTCGTCGACCTCGATAGTCGAGCGGGCCAGGCCCGTATTCTGCTTGCGTATCCATGTGCCGCAGACATTTTTGGCAATACCGCAGAGCCAGGTTTTGAACTCGGCCGTACCATCGTATTGAGCAGTTTTCTGGAAGGCGATCATGAACGTATCGTTGAGAATCTCTTCGGCTGCGCTGTCATCCCGCACGCGAAGCCGGATGAATGCATACAGAGCCGCTTGATAAT
>CAYLWV010000123.1:0-2626 GCA_964387485.1 uncultured Dechloromonas sp.
TTCGCGTGGATTCGCACGTCTATGCCGGCTACAAGGTTCCGCCGCATTACGATTCGATGATCGGCAAGCTGATCGCCTACGGCGAAACCCGCGACCAAGCCATCCGCAAAATGCGTATCGCGCTGTCGGAAATGCTGGTCGAAGGCATCAAGACCAACATTCCGCTGCATCACGAACTGATGCGTGACAAGGGCTTCGTGGACGGCGGTGCCAGTATCCACTATCTGGAACACATGCTGGCCGAGAAAAAAGAAGTCGAGCGCAAGTAAGTGACCGCGCAATCAACTTGGGTCAACGCCCGCATCATTGCGGATGCCCAGCAAGCCGAGGCGCTCGGCGATGCCCTGATGGAAGCCGGCGCCCTGTCGGTGACCGTCGAGGACGCCGACGCCGGCACGCCAGCGGAGACGCCGCAATACGGCGAACCCGGCATGGAAACGCATAGCGTCTGGACGCGCTCCGTGCTGTCGGCATTGTTCGATGCCGAAGACCCGGTGCACGATATCGTTGCCCAGTGTGCTGCCACCCTCGGTGTCAATGCTGAAACGCTGTCGCTGGAAGACGTGCCGGAAACCGACTGGGTGCGCGCCACGCAGGCCCAGTTCGACCCGATTCCAATCGGTGGCCCGCTCTGGATCGTACCAACCTGGCACACACCACCCGAGCCGGATGCAATTAATCTGGTGCTCGACCCCGGTCTCGCATTCGGCACCGGCAGCCACCCGACCACACGCATGTGCCTACAATGGCTGGTGCGTGAACGTCCCAGCGGTACCGTACTCGATTATGGCTGCGGCTCCGGTATTTTGGCCATTGCGGCCGACAAGCTGGGGGCGGCCGAGGTCGTCGGTGTCGATATCGACCCGCAAGCCGTGCGCTCGGCCAAGGACAATGCCGACGCCAATAATGTGACTGCCGCCTTCTTTGACGCCAGCGACACGCTGCCCGCCCCTTACGACACCCGTCAATACGACGTGGTACTCGCTAACATTCTGGCTAACCCGCTACGCGTACTGGCCCCGGCACTGGCCGCCCGACTCAAACCTGGCGCTTCGCTGGTATTGGCCGGCCTGCTGGCCGAACAGGCCGAAGAGCTGATCGGCATTTACCGCCCATGGCTGGAAATGCGGGTTGGCGACACCCAAGAAGGCTGGAGCCTGCTGGTCGGCACACGCCCGCGATAACCCTGCTCATTCATTCCTGCATTCGCATTCAAGACGATCATGAAAAAAACACTGATCTGCGGCTCGCTCGCTTACGACAACATCATGGTGTTCAACGGCCGCTTCCGTGAACAGATTCTGCCCGAACAGATTCATATTCTGAACGTGGCTTTTCTGGTGCCGGAAATGCGTCGCGAATTCGGCGGCTGCGCCGGCAACATTGCCTATGCGCTGCACAGCCTCGGCGGCAACGCCGAAATCATGGCAACAGTCGGTGAAGACGGCATTCCGTATCTGGATCGCCTTGATGCTCAGGGACTGTCGCGCACATATGTGCGCAAAGTACCGGGCACTTTCACGGCGCAAGCGTTCATCACCACCGACATGGATGACAATCAGATCACCGCCTTCCACCCGGGTGCCATGGGTCAGGCGCATCTGAACGAAGTGACCCATGCGGAGAATGTCGGCCTGGGTATCGTCGCGCCGGACGGCCGTGATGCCATGATCGAGCATGCCCGCCAGTTTGCCGCCGCCAACATCCCGTTCATCTTCGATCCGGGTCAGGGCCTGCCGATGTTTGATGGCGAGGACCTGAAGCAGTTTCTGTCACTGGCCACTTATGCCTGTGTCAACGATTACGAAGCCCAGATGCTCTGTGACCGCACCGGCCAAACGCTGGAACAGCTGGCAGAAAACGTAGCGGCTCTCATCGTCACGCGCGGCGCTGAAGGCGCCTGGATCTTCACGGGCGGCCGGCGTATTGATATCGAAACCGTACAACCGGACGCCATCATCGACCCAACGGGTTGCGGCGACGCCTTCCGCGGCGGCCTGCTCTTCGGCCTGGCCAACGGCTATGACTGGCAGAAGGCCGGTCGCCTGGCATCGCTGATGGGCTCGATCAAGATTGCTCATGCCGGCCCGCAAAACTACAAGGTCGATTTCGACCACGTGGCCACGCGCTTCGAAGCCGCTTTCGGCGAGCCACTCTAAGACGCACACCCCATGACGGCGGCACCCACCCCGAAGCTGAGGCGCTTCGTCCGCGGTGTCCGCGTCGTATGGCATCTACTGGGTGGGCTGGCTTGGGTCGGCATCGCCTTTCCGTTCTTTTCTCTGGAACGCCGCCGCTGGGTGCGTTATCGCTGGTCGCGCGAATTACTCAACCTCTTTTGCTTTCAAATCAGAATCTCCGGCGCGCTTCCCGAGACGCCCGGGCTCATTGCCGCCAACCATGTCAGCTGGATCGACATCTTTGCCATGAATGCCCTGACGCCGGTGGCGTTTGTATCCAAGGATGATGTGATTCACTGGCCGATCATCGGCACACTGGCCCGTCACAACGAAACCATCTTTCTGCGACGCGGCAGTCGTGGCCATGCGCACACCATCGGCAAAGACATGGCCAACCGCCTGGCCGCCGGTAGCTGGCTGGCGCTGTTCCCGGAAGGCACCACGAC
>CAYLWV010000124.1:0-2569 GCA_964387485.1 uncultured Dechloromonas sp.
TACTCTGCAGGAATGACCAGAAGGCCAGCAGTTCTTCAACCACCACGGTTCGGAAGTTACCCGGTGCTTTCGGGGGAAGTTTTTTTCTGGATGTTTTCATGGGGGTCGTCATTAAAAAGCCTGGGCCAGACCGGCGAGCACCAGATCATCCACCGGGCGAACTCGCTGACCCAGCGCCGCCTGCAGGATCGGCGCGTTACCGCCGGTTAACAACCAAGGCGCAGCATCCGGCAAGCGCCGGCCCATCCGTTCAATCGCACCACACGTCGCCTCCACCGCACCACCGATCATGGCATCGTGCGTATTGTCCGGCACCTCGGGTAGCACACGGTAGTTCACACGGACCTCAGGCAACTTGGCCGTCCGCTGATGCAGCGACTGGAGCATCAAATCAATGCCCGGGAGAATCAACCCGCCCCGGTAAACACCGCCATGCATGTCACACTCGATGAGATCAATGGTGGTGGCCGTGCCGGCCCCAATAACGAGGCAAGACTGCCCCACCATCGCCCAGGCCCCCATGGCCGATGCCCAACGGTCCACCCCCAGGGTATCCGGAGTCCCGTAGGCATTATGCAGGTCGCCCGCTCGCGGGCTCACCGAAAACCGCTCCGATGGCACCCTTAACCGTGTTAGGACAGATGCCTCCTGCTCGGCTGAAACCACACTGGCATAAAGAATTCGCTCCACATCGGTTGCTGCTAGCTGATGGCTCCAGACATCCAGCGCGGGTAAAGCATAACCCACCACCCCCCGTTGTACGAGCTGTCGGCTTGCATCGGCCAGCGCCCATTTCAGGCGGGTGTTTCCGAAATCCAGCAAAAGGTTCACGGTCGGTTTCATGAGCAGACTATATCCTGCGCAGGCTGACATCGCCGGTAATCATATGTTCGGTGCCTTGGGCGGTCGCCACACGCAGCGCGCCATCCACCCCCACCCCGTGGCAGATCCCTGTCGTTCCAACGACACCGTCTTCCGTAATCTGTATTGGCTGACTCTGCCAGACATCATGCGTATTCCAATCCGCCGCAAACGGGGCAAACCCCTCACGTGCAAACGTGGGTAAACGCTCAAAGAGCGCATCCAGCACACAGGGCAACAAGGCTTCGGGCGTCACCGGGTCGATAAACAATTCAGACAACGCGCCGATGGTTTGATCGGTGACTGCCGCATCCAGCATCGCATCGGCCATGCAGTTAAGCCCAATACCGATTACCACCGCCAGTTCCCGATCCGCGTTGGATTTGGGCCTGAGGGTCGATTCAATCAGAACCCCCCCGGCTTTGGCATAGCACCCCTCACCCCGTCGCAACAAAAGATCATTCGGCCACTTCAAGCCACATTCTATTGCGGTCACTCGCTGCCCTAAGCGGGGATCGGCAAGCGCCTGCACAACCGCCAGACCGACCAGCAATGACAGACCTTGCAAACGCACGGGGTCTGGCGGAAACGTCCACAGCAATGAAAACGTCAGACTATGATCCGCCGACGCCAACCAGCTGCGCCCACGGCGGCCACGTCCAGCTAATTGCTGGCGCGCCACAAAGACACTGCCAGCCTGCCCCCCCGCCTCTGCTGCATCGAGCAGCAAGCGGTTGGTCGAGTCGCAGGACTCAAACCGGGTGATCTTTGGCAGTATTTTTTGCGGGTGCATCCTCATCAAGCCTGAGTTCCTGGATTTTTCGCGTAATTGTATTACGACCGATCCCCAGTAACTGCGCAGCTTCGATTCGACGCCCTCCCGTGTGGTGCAATGCCCGACCAATCAACGTCCCTTCGAAGTCCTGCATCAACCGACCATAAATTGCAGTATCTGCCTCCTGGCCATGCTGAGAAGCTTCCGCGAGCATCGCATCCACCAAGCCCGCCAGCTGCGCCGTCCATTCAGGACCACCGCTTATTGGCGTGGGCACCGAAGGCGGTGCCGGACTCATGGCCACCGCTTCGGAAATCGAAACGACCGCCGCCTCCTGGCGTAGCTCGGGCGGCAGGTCATTGATGTCGACGGTCTGCCCTGGCGCCATCACCGTAAGCCAGTGACACAGGTTTTCCAGTTGACGCACATTACCCGGGAAGGGCAATGAGGTCAGATAGGCCATGGCCGCTGGCGTCAGCTGCTTCGGCTCGCCACCGAGCTCACGTGCACTACGCGCCAAAAAGTGCATGGCCAGATCCGGGATATCCTCGCGGCGCTCCTTGAGCGGCGGCAAACGCAAACGAATCACATTCAGGCGGTGAAACAGATCTTCACGGAAGAGTCCCTGGCGCACCCGCTCTTCCAGATTCTGATGTGTGGCGGCAATCACACGGACGTTGGATTTGATCGACTGATGGCCACCCACCCGATAGTAATGGCCATCGGAAAGCACCCGCAATAACCGGGTTTGCAGTTCCGATGGCATGTCTCCGATTTCATCCAGGAACAACGTACCGCCATCAGCCTCTTCAAATCGGCCACGACGCTGCGTGGCGGCACCAGTAAAGGCGCCTCGCTCATGGCCAAAGAGTTCGGACTCCAGCAGATCACGCGGAATGGCCGCCGTATTAATGGCAATAAAGGGTTTTTTGG
>CAYLWV010000125.1:0-2551 GCA_964387485.1 uncultured Dechloromonas sp.
AACGGTGCCGTCAGCAAACCAACGACGACCAGTCCCGCCAACGCATAGGTCGGATTGACGCCCTGAGAAAAATCTCCCATGAGCCAAAACAGCATACCGCGCAAGCGTTCTTCGGGCGCAATAGACAGCAACAGCGTAATCAGCGCGCCGCAACCAGCGGCCACCATTACGCCGGTGAGCAGGAGCCGCGTTTGTGTCCAGCTGCCGTCACCATGCGCCAGACCAAACACAATCAGAATAGCTAGCAGCGCCCCGGTAAAAGCAAAGCCATTAAGCCCGGCGACACCCAGACCAAAAAAAATCGCGAGCAGCGCGCCGACCCCGGCACCACCGGAAATGCCCAGGATGTACGGGTCTGCCAGCGGGTTGCGCAACAGTACCTGCATCAGCGCACCAGCCAGGGCCAGTAATCCGCCGCAACCAAAAGCTGCCAGCGTACGCGGTAGGCGTAAATCCCGAATGACGGCGGCCGATGGCGCATCTGGATCCATCAATCCGATCACCACGTCGGCAAAAGACATCTTCACGCTCCCCACCGACAATCCGATGGCAATCGCCCCCAGCGCCAGAAGCGCTAGAGCAATAAATACCAGTAGCAGTCGTCGTGGGGAGGTCATGTGTCAAGTTTAGCGTTGATCGAAGCGGAGGCCGACGAATACGTTGGACCCCGGTGTCGTGTAGTTCTGAACGGTTTGGTACTGCTTGTCAAAAATATTATTCAAACGGGCAAACAATGACACATCTTTGTAGAGCTTGACGTTGCCATACAGATTAAACACTGTGTAACCCCCTACGGTCGCATTTGGTGTGGTACCTGTTTGTTGCGGCCCTTGAACCTGCATTTGGCCACCCAGCTTCCAGTCTGTTACAGCTTTTTCAATGGTGAGACTGCCAAAGCCCTGTGGGTGGTAGGCTAACCAGGCACCGGTATCGGCATTGAGTGGGTTCTGATAATCGACACTACCGTTAACATTCAAGCCCATGATGTTGCCATCATACGTTGTGGTGACACCCTGGATCACCGCCCGCCCGACGTTGGCGTACTTGTAGGTTTTTCCTAAACTCGCGGATGAGCCTTGGTACTGATACTGAACCAGATTTGTGATGTCGTTGTAGTAATAAATTACACCTGCGGCATGCTTGCCATCGTCATAGCGAAGTCCGGCTTCTGTGTTCTGAGATTTGGTCGGTTGCAGATTCGAATTTGATTGATAAGTCGTTTTATTGCTACCTGTGCCAGAGGTGGAATCAGGGTAATAAAGGTTGTTGAAGGTGGGGGCTTGGAATCCGGTGCCCCAAGACGCTGTTGCTCGCACGGTCGGCACGAGAAAGTAACCATAGCCCACGGACCCCGTGGTGGCGTTTCCATACTGGCTATTACTATCGTTGCGTACGTTCGCTTGTAGTAAATGGTCTTGAACTGTAGCGTTCCAGCCACCCTGAACCGAATTCACGTTTCTGGAGGTCAATGTGTATGCGGTGGAAGACACAACGGACTGGTTTAGAAACTCATAAGCCAACATGGCGTTACCTACTGGTAACTTAATGTCGTTTTGCCACTGTGCTTGTTTTTGAGTTGTGTTGAAGTAGTTCTGACTATTGCTAGCGTACCAAGTTCGGCTGTTGTCCTGAGCGCTGCCAAAACGAAGCAGGCTGGACCAATCATCAACGATTCGGTTGCGGGAATAAACCGATAGTACGTTCATCGATTCGAGAATGGTCGCCATTTTAGTGCTTGTGTCTGTATAGGCGTTTTGTCCATTTCCCCACAAGGCTTTCACGCCAAGCTCTTGGCCTGGAGCAACGGTATACGCAAAGTTCCCTGAACCGCTGGTGTTGGTATACGAGGCTGGATTAGGATTGTAACCACTGTAGCCTTGAACACGCGTTGGAAAGCTGACAGAGTGCGTGTTAGCACCATAAATGCTGTAGCTAAGACCGTTTTCAGAGCCTTCAACGCCGACAGTTTCGGATGTGGTGTTGTAGGTGCCGTAACCTGCGTCAGCGTAGAATTTGGTTGGGCCTTCGCCTTTGCGCGTAAAAAGCTGGATGACGCCGCCGATGGCATCAGAGCCATATGAGGATGAGGTGGGTCCACGCACGACTTCCATGCGTCCAATTTGCGGCATCGGGATATAGGCCCAGGGTGGTGCACCGGATGTTGCTGAATTTAATCTGAGGCCATCTACGAGCAGAATCGTCTGAGCATTTGTGCCACCACGAATCTGAACATTGGTTGTTGTGCCGAGACCGCCATTCGAGCGCACAGTGATGCCCGGGGTGTTAGCCAAGATATCGGTGATTGGCTCAGCCGGACTGTAATCCCGGATTTGCTCCTGGTCGACGACCGTGACATCCGAAATCAGCTGGTTGTAACGCGTTGGGATACGCGTTGCCGTCACCACGATGGGATCAGCTGGCCCAGCTATTTGCTCGGGTGTTTCTTGTGCAATCGCAGAAAAGGCGAGCGAAGCAATGGCGCCGGCCACGATGGATCGGGCAAAGCCCGGGGTATGGATAACAGACATGACAACTCCTGGCGCGAATGCGC
>CAYLWV010000126.1:0-2512 GCA_964387485.1 uncultured Dechloromonas sp.
GAAGGTCGCGCTGCTCGAAGGCGAGATCATCGACTCGATGTTCATGAGCAAAAAGGCACTGTGCAAGTTCTACGAGGACCAGCTGGAAGACTGCCGTGAATCCGGCATCCTGTTCTCGCTGCACGTGAAGGCGACGATGATGAAGATCTCGCACCCGATCGTGTTCGGCCACTGCGTGCGCATCTTCTACAAGGAAGCCTTCGAGAAGCACGAAGCGCTGTTCAACGAGCTGGGCATCAACGTCAACAACGGCATGGTCGATCTGTACGAAAAGATCAAGACCCTGCCGGAATCGAAGCGCGACGAAATCGTCCGCGACCTGCACGCCTGCCACGAGCACCGGCCGGAACTGGCTATGGTGGATTCGGCCAAGGGCATCACCAACTTCCACTCGCCGAACGACATTATCGTGGATGCCTCGATGCCGGCCATGATCCGCGCTGGCGGCAAGATGTGGGGGGCCGACGGTAAGCAGTACGATGCCAAGTGCGTCATGCCGGAATCGACCTTCGCCCGTATCTATCAGGAGATGATCAACTTCTGTAAGACCAACGGCAACTTCGATCCGAAGACCATGGGTACCGTGCCGAACGTCGGTCTGATGGCCCAAAAGGCTGAAGAATACGGTTCACACGACAAGACGTTTGAAATCGCCGAAGACGGCATCGCCAACATCGTCGATATCGATACGGGCGAAGTGCTGCTGACGCAGAACGTTGAGAAGGGCGACATCTGGCGTATGTGCCAGGTCAAGGATGATCCGATCCGTGACTGGGTCAAGCTGGCGGTGACCCGTGCCCGTAACTCGAACACCCCGGCCATCTTCTGGCTGGATCCGTACCGCCCGCACGAAGCCGAGCTGATCAAGAAGGTCGAAAAATACCTGAAGGATCACGATACCAAAGGCTTGGAAATCCACATCATGTCGCAGGTCCGCGCCATGCGTTACACGCTGGAGCGCGTTATCCGCGGTCTGGACACCATCTCGGTCACCGGCAACATCCTGCGTGACTACCTGACCGACCTGTTCCCGATTATGGAACTGGGCACCTCTGCCAAGATGCTGTCGATCGTGCCGCTGATGGCCGGCGGCGGCATGTACGAAACCGGTGCTGGCGGTTCTGCACCGAAGCACGTGCAACAGCTGACCGAAGAAAACCACCTGCGCTGGGATTCGCTGGGCGAATTCCTGGCCCTGGCCGTCTCACTGGAAGACCTCGGCTTCAAGACTGGCAACGCCCGCGCCAAGCTGCTGGCCAAAACGCTGGATGCCGCCACCGGCAAGCTTTTGGACAACAACAAGTCGCCCTCGCCCAAAACCGGCGAGCTGGATAACCGGGGCAGCCAGTTCTACCTGGCCATGTTCTGGGCCCAGGAACTGGCCAACCAGACCGAAGACAAGGCACTGGCCGACCAGTTCAAGGCGCTCGCCAAGACCCTGTCGGACAACGAAGCCCAGATCGTGGCCGAGATGAAGACGGTTCAGGGCAAGCCGGTTGATATCGGCGGCTACTACAAGGCCGATTCGGAGAAGTGCAAGGCCGTCATGCGTCCGAGCGCCACACTCAACGCCGCACTGAAGGCTGCCCGCGTCTAATACGCATCAGCCCTCGCAAAAAGCCCACCCTTCGCGGTGGGTTTTTTGTTGCCGCCGAACGACCTTGCACTAATAAGCCAAGCGGGCATACGGCGTCTTTGCCGAAGCCTCGATCGCCTGCCTGAGCGTAATAATCCCCCGCTCTTCCAGCAAGGGCACCAGCTTCAAAAACACCTGCGCCGTAGCCACTGCATCCGAATACGCGCTATGCCGGTGTTCAATAGTCACCCCCAGGAGCGCCATGCTCGACTCCAGGCTGTGATGCGGCTGATTCGGGTACGCAACAGCAGAGAGCAACAGCGTATCCAGCACCGGCTGCCGGAAAACCACCCGCGTACTTTGCTCCTTCAACTGCAGGAAGCGCATATCAAAGGCCACGTTATGTCCCAGCAATACCCGACCTTCACAGAAATCATAGAACTCGGGCAATACTTGTGTGATGGTCGGTTGACCATGCACCGCAGCATCGCTAATACCGTGAATCTTCAGGCTTTCCGGGCTGATCGGACGCAGCGGATCAATCAGCGCTTCAAAAGCATGGTCTGCCTCCAGGTGCCCATCCGTCACATGCAGTGCACCGATCTGGATGATTTCGTCGCCGTTACTCGGCTGCAAGCCGGTGGTTTCGGTATCAAACGCCGCATAGGCCAGCTGCTGCAGTGAATGATCCAGAATGGATGACCCTGCCGAGCGCTCGCACAGCGCTTCATACATGGAACGCTGCGCAACAACGCGCGCTTCCACCTCATTGATCCGGTGATCCCGCTGGTCCGCCAGACGGTTCATCGCGCCAATCACCGCCTGCAACTCCGGCGGTCCCTGAATATCCAGCCGTAAATCCCGGTTACTCGTCAGCATCACGGCGAGACGCTCTGCCGTCGCTGCCATACCGGTCACATAGGCGCGAAACAGCCG
>CAYLWV010000127.1:0-2506 GCA_964387485.1 uncultured Dechloromonas sp.
GGCGCCACCGCCGCAGACCAGAAGTTCGACTGCCGGCCCACAATGATGGCGGACGGCATCGGCCAGGGTGCGGGCGGTAAAGGCCAGTAAGGTGGCCTGGACATCTTCCGGGCTGAGCGAGTGGGCTTCGGCCTGTTCGCGGATCCATTCCAGATTGAACTGTTCGCGGCCGCAGCTCTTGGGCGGCTTGGTGGCCAGAAACTCGTGTGTGAGCAACTGGGCGAGCAGTGCCGCGTTGACGGTGCCATTGGCGGCAAAGTTACCGTCGCGGTCAAAACGTTCGCCGGTGTGTGCTTCTACCCAGGCGTCCATGAGTACGTTGCCGGGGCCGCAGTCAAAGCCGATCACGCGGGCCTCGGAGCCCGGGGGCGGTAGGTAGGTCAGGTTGGCCATGCCGCCGATGTTGGCGATGATGCAGCCGCCTTTCTGGCGAGCCTGGTTAAAGACGCTGGCGTGAAACACGGGGACGAGTGGCGCGCCCTGGCCGCCGGCGGCAATGTCGCGCTGGCGGAAGTCGCTGATCACCGTGATGCCGGTGGCTTCAGCCAGGGCGTGGGGGGCATTGAGCTGAATGGAATAGCCGCTGGCGGGTTGGTGGCGAATGGTTTGGCCGTGGGCGCCAATGGCGGCGATCAATGCCGGGTCGGTATGGGTTTTTTGCAGCAGGGCGGCTATGGCCTGAACGTAGCACTCCACCAGCGCCTGTCCGCCGATCTGGCTGCGGTGCAGTTCGTTTTCCTGTGGGGTTTGCAGGGCCAGGAGCTCCTGGCGCAGGCCGTAGGGCATGGCAATAAAGTGGTGGCCGACCAGCGTCATGCGTGGCGATGTAGGGCTGTCCTGGCGCATGAGCACAGCGTCAACGCCGTCGAGGCTGGTGCCTGACATGAGGCCGATGAAGTGGCGAGCGTCTGCGGTTGACGGGTGCGAATGGTTGCTGGCGGAAGAATTCAAGCCGGTTCCCCTGTGGGTTGGGTAAAATGTGTGCCGATTAATTACAACTGCAGTCTAACAAAGCTGTTGTCTCGCCGGTTGGCGCGGCATTCTGTTTTCGGAGTCGTATTTTGGAACAACATATCAAGGATGCGCTGGCGCTGATCAAGCGCGGTTCGGACGAATTGCTGGTGGAGGCCGAGCTGATCGAGAAGCTGAAGAAGGGTCAGCCGCTGCGCGTGAAGGCGGGTTTTGACCCGACGGCACCGGACCTGCATCTGGGCCATACCGTGCTGATCAACAAGCTGCGCCACTTCCAAGATCTGGGGCATCAGGTGATGTTCCTGATTGGCGACTTCACGGGCATGATCGGTGACCCGACCGGGAAGAACACCACGCGTCCGCCGCTCACGCGTGAACAGGTGGAAGAAAACGCCAAGACCTATCAGGAGCAGGTGTTCCGTATTCTGGACCCGGCCAAGACGCAGATCTGTTTTAACTCCAGCTGGTTTAACGAGCTGGGCGCGGCGGGCATGATCAAGCTGGCGGCGCAGAATACCGTGGCGCGCATGCTGGAGCGTGATGATTTCTCCAAGCGCTACGGTAATAACCAGCCCATTGCGATTCACGAATTCCTCTATCCGCTGTGCCAGGGCTATGACTCGGTGGCCATGAAGGCCGATATCGAGCTGGGTGGTACCGATCAAAAGTTCAACCTGCTCATGGGGCGTGAGCTGCAGAAGCATTACGGTCAGAGCCCGCAATGCATTCTGACCATGCCGCTGCTGGAAGGCCTGGATGGCGTGAACAAGATGTCGAAGTCGCTGGGTAACTACGTGGGCATTACCGATGCACCGAACGAGATGTTCGGCAAGCTGATGTCGGTCTCCGATGTGCTGATGTGGCGTTATTTCGAGTTGTTATCGTTCCGTAGCGAGGCGGAAATTGCCAAGTTCAAGGATGAGATCGATGCCGGCCGTAACCCGCGTGACATCAAGGTGCTGCTTTGTGACGAGCTGGTGAGCCGCTTCCACGGCGCCCAGGCGGCCCGCGATGCGCTGGCTGATTTCGAGAACCGCTTCCGTCAGGGCGGCATTCCGGACGATATCGCCGAAATGATGATCGATACGGCGGGTGCCGGGGTGGGGATTGCCCAGGCGCTGAAACAGGCTGGTCTGGTGACCAGCACGTCGGAAGCCTTCCGCCAGATTGACGGGGGTGGCGTGCGTGCCGACGGCGAGAAAGTGGCTGATAAGGCTCTGCAGCTGGCTGCCGGTGCGGTGGTGGTGCTGCAGGTGGGTAAGCGTAAGTTCGCCCGGGTGACCGTGGCCTGAAATCCTGAGAAGGCGGATTGACGCCTGTTTGCAGGCTTTTTGAAGAAAAGTGGCCGAAGGGGGTTGCGCCCCACGAAAACAGTGTGTAAAGTTCGCCCCCTCCTGACGTGATCCGAATCTGTGGATGAGGAACAACACTTCAGGGGCTTGAAATTCGGTTTTGGATCCCAAAATTAAATTTCGTAGCGAAAAGTGTTGACAGAGTGATTTCAAGTTGCTATAGTCTCGCTTCTCTGCTGACG
>CAYLWV010000128.1:0-2316 GCA_964387485.1 uncultured Dechloromonas sp.
GTTCGTGCAGGCACTCGAAGTAGGCCATTTCCGGAGCGTAACCGGCTTCGGTCAGCGTTTCGAAACCCATCTTGACCAGCTCGACAGCGCCGCCGCACAGCACAGCCTGTTCACCGAACAGGTCGGTTTCGGTTTCTTCGCGGAAGGAAGTTTCGATCACGCCACCCTTGGTGCCGCCATTGGCAGCCGCGTACGACAGGGCGATATCACGTGCTTTGCCCGACTTGTCCTGGTAGAGGGCGATCAGCGACGGCACACCACCGCCCTTGAGGTATTCCGAACGCACGGTGTGGCCCGGGCCTTTCGGGGCAACCATGATGACGTCGATGTCTTCGCGCGGCACCACCTGGTTGTAATGCACGTTGAAACCATGGGCAAACGCCAGAGCAGCACCCGCCTTCATGTTCGGTGCGACGTCCTTGTTGTACACGTCCGGGATGTTTTCGTCCGGCAGCAGAATCATGACGACATCGGCGTTCTTGACCGCAGCAGCGATCTCTTCCACTTTCAGACCAGCCGCTTCGGCCTTGGCCCACGATGCACCACCCTTACGCAGGGCAACGGTCACGTTGACGCCCGAATCACGCAGGTTCTGTGCGTGTGCGTGGCCTTGCGAACCGTAACCAACGATGGTGACCTGCTTGCCCTTGATCAGCGAGAGATCGGCGTCCTTGTCGTAATAAACCTTCATGATGTTCCTTTCGGGAAAAATTCAGAAAAATTAAAAATCAAACCTTCAGCATACGGTCGCCACGACCAATACCCGAAACGCCCGAACGGACGGTTTCGAGAATCAGCACAGGGTCGATCGCGGCAATGAACGAATCCAGCTTATTGGAGGTGCCAGTCAGTTCAATCACGTAGGCAGAATCGGTGACATCGATAATGTGACCGCGGAAAATGTCCGCCAGACGCTTCATCTCTTCACGATCCTTACCGGTGGCACGTACCTTGATCATGAGCAGTTCGCGCTCGACGTGCGGCGCTTCTGACAGATCAATCACTTTGACCACATCAACCAGCTTGTTGAGCTGTTTGGTGATCTGCTCGACGATATCGTCGCTACCCGAGGTCACCAGCGTGATACGCGACAGCGACGGATCTTCCGTCGGTGCCACGGTCAGCGACTGGATATTGTAGCCGCGGGCCGAAAACAGACCGGCCACACGGGACAGGGCACCCGATTCGTTTTCGAGCAGGATGGAAATAATGTGTCGCATCGCTTGCTCCTTAAAGGTGATCGTCAGCCAGAACCATATCGGCCAGGCCCTTGCCGGCCGACACCATCGGGAAGACGTTAGCCGTCGGGTCGATGATGAAGTCCATGAACACGAGATCGTTCTTGTGCTTGTCGGAGAATGCCAGTTCCAGCGCCGGACCCACATCTTCCGGACGCTCGATACGCATACCCACATGGCCATACGCTTCGGCCAGCTTCATGAAATCTGGCAGCGATGACATATACGAATGCGAATAGCGGTTCTCGTAGAACATCTCCTGCCACTGACGCACCATGCCCAAGTAACCGTTGTTCAGGTTAATAATCTTGACGGGCAGGCTGTATTGCTTACAGGTCGAGAGCTCCTGAATACACATCTGGATCGATGCTTCTCCAGTCACGCAGGCAACGGTGGCGCCCGGGTTGGCGTAGCGCACACCCATGGCGTAAGGCAGACCCACGCCCATGGTGCCCAGACCGCCGGAGTTAATCCAGCGGCGTGGCTTATCAAACTTGTAATACTGCGCAGCAAACATCTGGTGCTGGCCCACGTCTGACGTCACGAACGCATCGCCCTTGGTCACTTCCCAGAGCTTTTCCACCACGGCTTGCGGCATGATCTTCTCGGGGTTCTTGCGATAGTTGAGGCAGTTACGACCACGCCAATCGGCAATAGTCTCCCACCACTGAGCAACGGCCGCATCCGGCTTGGTACCAATGGCTTCCAGTTGTTTCATCAACTCTTCCAGCACATCAGGCACATTGCCAACGATAGGCACATCCACCTTAACGCGCTTGGAAATCGACGATGGGTCAATATCAATGTGAATGATCTTGCGCGGGTGCGTGGCGAAGTCTTCGGGGTTACCGATCACGCGGTCATCAAAACGGGCACCAATGGCCAGCAACACATCACAATGTTGCATGGCCATATTGGCTTCGTACGTGCCGTGCATACCCGGCATACCCATGTACTGTTTGTCGGTCGCCGGATAGGCACCCAGACCCATCAAGGTATTGGTGATCGGGAAACCGAGATAACGCGCCAGCTTGGTCAGCGGTTCGGCGGCATCGGACAGAATGACACCACCACCGGT
>CAYLWV010000129.1:0-2300 GCA_964387485.1 uncultured Dechloromonas sp.
CGCTGGGTTGTCTGGTAAATCCGGTACAGGTCACCATATCCCTGTGACTGAATTAACTGTGCAACCGCCCGGCCCATAATGCTGAGCGTATTACGTTCGGTTTCCTTCCAGTCGGCATCAATGCGCGCATTACGAATGATGTAGGCCTGGCGTTGTTGCGAACTCGGCAAGACATGCTTCTCACGTGCCGCAGCACCTAATGCCGCCGGGTACAGAAAGACACTCATCGTGGCGCCACCGTCCACATGCATTTCCTGGTACTTCTTGTCGTCTGCAACCACGTCAATCATGACCGGGGGAAACACACCGGGGATGGCTGCGGACGCCAGAAGAATTTTACGGAACAGTGTCAGCGCCTCAGGCGTGCCGACCTGGGCGAGCTTACCCATGTTCCAGATCACCGGCGTGCCGGTATCGAGATTGGTCGTCGCGACCAGTAACCAGCGATTGGTCAGACGGTACTCTTCTGCAATTTTTTGCAGTAATTCGGCATCGATGTGTTTGGAAATCAGGCCAAAGAGCGGTGTAGTGTCGCCCAGCGCTTCGCCAAACAGGGCACCCCAAAGCCCCAATTCTTTGAAAATATCGCTGGGCTGTACTTCGGTATAGACCGATTTCAGCACATGGTCGTATTCCGGGCCCAGATAGGCAAATGGGGCAATCAGGGCGCCGGTGCTCACCCCAGTGACCAGATCAAATTTGGGTCTATCACCGTGTGCGGTCCAGCCAACTAACAGGCCCGCACCAAAAGCCCCGTTATCCCCGCCGCCGGAGATCGAGAGGTAATTGGCCAGTTCATTGCTTTGCGTGCCATTGTTGCCAGCGGTGCTGGCCTGGATGTCTTTCAGCATCGCGTTGATGCCTGTTTGCGACCATGTCTGGTAGCGAACACCTGGCATGTCACCAATACGCTCCTGCCCATGGAGCGAGGGTGGAACGGCACGGTTTCTGTCCAGAGTGCCGCAGCCAGACAAGAGTGCCAGTGTGACAGACACTATGAACCACTGGGTGGACTGAATAACTAAGGAACGATAGGAGCGCATTGCGTGAAATTGGCCTGTATCAAAGGTGAATAGCCAGCCAGACAGTCGGCTGATCGGGAGCGGTCATCCGTACCCGATGGCGTTTCCCGGCAGGGATCAGGTAGTGGTCGCCAGGTGTCAGCCGAAGAATCTGTCCATCCAGATCAAGCTCGGCGGCCCCTGTAAGCAGCAGCACCCATTCATCCCACGCCTGATCGTACCAGAAGCCTTCTGGGCTGGTTTGCCCAAAGGAGACAATCCGTTCGACTCGGCAATGCGGGTTATCAAGCAGCGTTGTAAAGTGCTCTGTGTTTGCGTGCGCAGGCAGGTCTGCGAAAAGGTTGGCAGGGCGAGTCATGTGATTCTGTGGTGTAGGCAGCTGACACATTCATGGATGGTAATGTGGATGGCACAAGCGTGGATGCGTCTGAGTTGATTTACATCGTTTGACGGAGCCTTACGAGCTCGATCTCGAAATCATCCAACCCAATAAAACCAATCAACGGATGCTCAAGATTGATTGTGAGATAGACAAAGCCAGCCATGAGCGACACGAACAAGATAATCAGCAACCAGTCATGATGGTTCGTTAGCCCCAGGTTGTAGCCTGCGATAAAGGCACCGATCAGAATCAGCGCAAACAACGATATGGTGACCGCCTGTGGTGGATGCATTTTCATGGCGAAGCGCTGGGTGTCAATGGCGCTATTCATGTCGGAGATTTGCGGAAGTATCTGCGAAGCAACAAGCTTTTCAGGGAAGGGTGTGTTTTTAACGGATGCGACAGCATCTGCCCATAGTTTGTTTCGAGTGACGTCGAACTGGTCGAGTCGTATCTCGTAAGCTTTGGTATCGGCAGCGTGTTTATAAAGTACCAATCTTTCATCCACGAGCTTGGTAAAGTCTGCCCGTAACATTGCCTGGTCTTTATCCGCTAGCAGATCCACGGATCCGTAAGCGGTGCCAATGGCGTCGTACTCCTTGGCGATCATTTCCCGTCGATTATCATAGCGATCCGATGCACCAGAAAAACTAAATGCCACGATCAGAGCCAACAGGCCGAAAATCGCCCCGACCATAATCTCTTCGGTTTTATCTTCTGAGTGGCTTCGCTGGGCGCCAATGCGCATCCCCACCCATCGTCCCAAGATAAGCATGATGACCATGGTGCCGATGAGCGCTAGTGGCAGAATGCCGCTGGTTAGTAGGAAGGAACGGGTGGCGTCAGTCATAGATTTGAGCGCAAAAAGTTGTAAACGAATAAGCCTGTGCAACGGA
>CAYLWV010000130.1:0-2283 GCA_964387485.1 uncultured Dechloromonas sp.
TCGAAGGTGACCTGCGCCGCGAAGTCACCATGAACATCAAGCGCCTCATGGATCTTGGCTGCTACCGTGGCTTCCGCCATCGCAAGGGCCTGCCCTGCCGTGGTCAGCGTACGCGTACGAATGCCCGTACCCGCAAGGGTCCGCGCAAGGCCGCGATCGCTGGTAAGAAGTAATCGATAAGGAAAGGCACCAGACATGGCCAAGACATCGACTAAAGTCCGTAAAAAGATTAAAAAGAACATTGCTGACGGGATCGTTCACGTTCACGCATCGTTCAACAACACCATCATCACGATCACCGATCGCCAGGGCAACGCACTGTCATGGGCAACTTCGGGCGGCGCCGGCTTCAAGGGCTCCCGTAAGTCGACCCCGTTCGCTGCTCAGGTTGCTGCCGAAGCTGCCGGTAAAGTTGCCCAGGAATGCGGCATCAAGAACCTGGAAGTTCGCATCAAAGGCCCGGGTCCGGGTCGCGAATCGGCCGTGCGTGCACTGAACGCACTGGGTATCAAGATCACTGCAATTTCGGATGTGACTCCGGTGCCGCACAACGGCTGCCGTCCTCCGAAAAAGCGCCGTATTTAAGGAGAACCTGACATGGCTCGTAATCTCGATCCGAAATGCCGTCAGTGCCGCCGTGAAGGCGAAAAGCTGTTCCTCAAGGCTGAGAAGTGCTTCAGCGACAAGTGCGCCATCGAGCGCCGTGCTTACGCACCTGGTCAACATGGCCAGCGTTCGGGTGCCCGTCTGTCCGACTACGGTGTCCACCTGCGTGCCAAGCAGAAAATCCGTCGTATCTACGGCGTGCTCGAAGGTCAGTTCCGCAAGATTTTCTTCGAAGCTGATCGCCGCAAGGGTCAGACCGGTGAAAACCTGCTGCAACTGCTGGAAGCCCGTCTTGACGCCACCACCTACCGTATGGGCTTTGCCGGTTCACGTGCCGAAGCTCGTCAGCTGGTGCGCCACAATGGCATCCTCGTGAATGGCAAGCGCGTCAACATCCCGTCGTACACCCTGAAAGCCGGTGACGTCGTTGAGCTGACCGAAGCTTCGCGTGGTCAGCTGCGTGTTAAGGCCGCTCTGGAAGCTGCTGAAGGCCGTGGTTTCCCCGAGTGGATCTCGGTGGACGTCAAGGCTGGCAAGGGTACCTTCAAGGCCATGCCGCAGCGTTCGGAACTGTCGCCGACCCTCAACGAAGGCCTCGTCATCGAACTGTATTCGAAGTAAGCCGTCCGGCTCACTGAGTTTTCAGCTTACTTTTGAATTATTAACAGGAATCGCTCATGCAAGGAAATGCACTATTAAAGCCGCGCAGCATCGATGTCCAGACCATCTCTCCGGTTCATGCCAAGGTGGTTATGGAGCCGTTCGAGCGTGGTTATGGTCATACGCTGGGTAATGCCCTGCGTCGCATCCTGCTGTCGTCCATGGATGGCTACGCGCCGACCGAAGTCAAGATCGATGGCGTTGTCCACGAATACTCGACGATCGACGGCGTCCAGGAAGATGTCGTTGACCTGCTCCTCAATCTGAAGGGCGTTGTGTTCAAACTGCACAGCCGCAACGAAGTGGTGCTCAAGGTCAGCAAATCGGGTGAAGGCGTGGTTCGTGCTTCGGATATCGAAGTACCGCACGATGTCGAAATCATCAACCCGGATCACGTGCTGGCCCACCTCCAGGGTGGCAAGCTGGACATGGAAATCAAGGTCGAAAAAGGCCGTGGTTACGTGCCGGCGAACCAGCGCAAGCAAGCCGAAGAGCACAAGGTTATCGGTCATCTGATGCTGGATGCCAGCTTCAGCCCGCTGCGCCGCGTTGCCTACTCGGTTGAAGCCGCTCGTGTTGAACAGCGTACCGACCTCGACAAGCTGGTCATGGACATCGAAACCAATGGTGTCATCGATCCGGAAGAAGCCGTGCGTATCGCCGCCCGCATCTTGATCGACCAGATGTCGTTGTTCGCTGACCTCGAAGGCACTACTAGTGGTGCTGACGGTGGCAAGTCTGCCCCGATCGATCCCGTGCTGCTCAAGCCGGTTGACGATCTGGAGCTGACCGTGCGTTCGGCAAACTGCCTGAAGGCCGAGAACATCTACTACATCGGCGATCTCATTCAGCGTACCGAAAACGAGCTGCTCAAGACCCCGAACCTGGGTCGCAAGTCGCTCAACGAAATCAAGGATGTGCTCGCTTCGCGCGGTCTCACCCTGGGTATGCGCCTCGACAACTGGCCGCCGGCCGGTCTCGAGCGTAACTGATCGCCGGATTAACGAAAGGAACTCA
>CAYLWV010000131.1:0-2255 GCA_964387485.1 uncultured Dechloromonas sp.
CGCGGGTGGTGACTAGCTGGCCGCGGGCTTTGCGAACACGGGCGATGGCCGATTGAAGATCCCGGTTGTTGCGCAGGGCTTCTTCGACGAGGTCGTTTAAGACGGGATCGTTGAATCCTTCCCACCAGGCGTCGCTGGACAGCGAGGTGGGTGCAGCCGCACTGAGGTTGGCTTCGGTGGTGACGGCTGAGCGAAATTGCTCAGGTGCGTTGACGTTCGGGCGCTCATAATCCGGGCCTACGGCACAGGCCGTGAGTAAACAGGCACTGGCCATTGCGCTGATCAGATTGTGGATGCAGGGCTTGCGGATCATTGGGTGCCCTCCACGTCTGTGGCTGTCGCAAGATTGTGTGGCCCAGGCTTGGCAGGATTGTCTGCGACCATTTTTTTCTTTTTCTCGCCCATTTCTTCAAAGACGACAAAGAACAGCGGCACGAAGATGATGGCGATCATGGTGGCACCGATCATGCCACCGATGATGCCGGTCCCGATGGAGTGGCGACTGTTGGCAGAGGCACCCACCGCGGTCGCCAGAGGGACGCAGCCAAGAATGAAGGCCATCGAAGTCATCATGATCGGGCGGAAGCGGATTTCAGCAGCCTGCAGCGCCCCCTCAATAATCGACATGCCCTTTTCTTCCACGTTGGCGACAGCGAATTCCACAATCAGAATGGCGTTTTTGGCAGCCAGCGCGATCAGGGTGACCAGGCCGATCTGGAAGTACACGTCATTTTCCAGACCGCGCAGGAATACAGCCAGCAGTGCACCACACAGTGCGAAGGGGACGGCGAACATCACGCTGAATGGTAGCGACCATTTTTCATAGAGGGCTGCCAGAATCAGGAAGACCATGATGAGTGCGAAAGCAAACACGAAGATGGCGGTGCTGCCGGACTTCAGCTGTTCGTAGGCTTCACCCGACCAGGCAATTTTATAGCCGGAGGGGAGCACATCGTCTGCAATTTGCTGCATGGCTTTGATGGCCTGGCCTGAGCTATAGCCTGCGGCATTGTTACCGGTAATCTGTACCGCCGGGTAGGCATTGAATCGGGTCACGATATCCGGGCTAGCCTGATAGCGATAGCTGATCAGTGCCAGTAACGGGACCATGGCGCCTGTACGGGAACGGACGTACATCGTGTTGAAGGCCGACGGGTCCTGGCGGTAGTCCGCATCGGCTTGCAGAATCACCTGCCACAAACGGTTCTGATAGGCGAACTGATTCACGTACTGCGAGCCAATCATCGTTTGCAGGGTGTCATAAACGTCGTTGACGGCAACGTCGAGCAGTTCTGCCTTGCCGCGATCCACGTCAACAAACATTTCCCGTGCGTTGGTGCTGAACGTGGTGTTGACCGCGGTCAATTCGGGTCGTTGTTTGGCAGCTGCCAGGAAGCGCATGGTCTGCTCTTCCAGTTCATCAACTGAGCCATTGCCGGTTTGCTCCAGCCACATCTGGAAGCCGCCGGTATTGCCGAGGCCCGGAATGGATGGTGGGTTGACCGGGATGATGATCCCGTCGTTCTGGGTCATGAAGTGCTTGCGACCATCTTCAATAATGGTGAACGCGGATGATGCTTTGTCGGTTCGCTCGCCAAAGGGCTTGAGGCCAATAAACAAGGTGCTGGCGCTGGGTAGCACCTGGGAGTCGATAATGCTGTAGCCGGCATAGCTGGTCGAAGAAGCAACACCCGGTTGATCCTGGAACCAGTTGGCGCCTGCTTCCGAGAACGCAGTTGTTCGTTGCAGGCTGGCAGCCTTCGGCATCATGACCGCGCCAAACAGATACCCCTGGTCTTCTTCCGGGACAAAGGAGCCGGGTACGATCCGGAATAAAACTAGCAGCGTGAGAATGACGCCGCCAAAAATCATGAACGATGGTTTGCGGTGGGTGATCGTCCATTTGACCGCTGTCATATAGTATTCGCGCAGCTTGTTGAATAGCGTTTCAAAGCCGATGAAGAAGCGTGGTTTGGCAACTTCGTCTTCCTCACCTTTGGCACGAATCAGAATGGCTGCTAGTGCCGGTGAGAGCGTCAGGGCGACGATAGAAGAGAGTGTCACCGAAACGGAGAGCGTCAGCGCGAACTGGCGATAGAGCTGGCCGGTGATCCCCGAGAGGAAGGCGACCGGTACGAATACAGCGACCATCACCAGCGTCGTCGCGATAATCGGGCCCGTCACTTCCGCCATGGCAACCGCGGCCGCTTCGCGCGGTTTCATGGTCGGGTTTTCTTCCATGATCCGCTCGACGT
>CAYLWV010000132.1:0-2218 GCA_964387485.1 uncultured Dechloromonas sp.
GGGCGGCA
The DNA here is from genome assembly GCA_964387485.1 of uncultured Dechloromonas sp. Classification (GTDB taxonomy): domain Bacteria; phylum Pseudomonadota; class Gammaproteobacteria; order Burkholderiales; family Rhodocyclaceae; genus Fluviibacter. Next base: position 9 of record CAYLWV010000132.1, read on the forward strand.
CGTCAGGTGTACATTGCTCTGGGTTTTGTGCTGCTGGGGGCGGCCGATCTTGGAGTTGATGCCTGTCCGATTGAGGGGTTTGATGCCGCCGCGCTGGATAGGGCGCTCGACTTGCCGGCACAGGGCTTGAGAAGCCAGGTGCTTGTCGCGTTGGGCCGCAGTGCCAGTCAGGACTTCAACGCCGCGTTGCCAAAATCTCGTTTGCCGGAATTGTCCGTCATCACGAATCTGTGAGTGTTGCCATCAAACCGTTGCTGCCGCACGTTTGGCTATGGCTGGCGCTGTGAATCATGTTGTACCGGCCGCGACGCTGGGCGCATTCCGTAAAGAGATCTACAACAGTGCAGATTATGCCGAAGGTCTGGACGCCATCCGGCATAAACGGCCACCTAAATTCCGAGGTTGCTAGTTTCGCTCAGATTTTCCAGGAGGCTCAGGCGCATGGCTATCATCACGGGGGCGGTGCCAGTGCAGCCAGCCCCATACCATTAGCACGAGCAGTAGGGCGACCCCAAGTTCCAGAAATATAAATACCGGCATTCGATGGGGCGCAGGGCTTCAGGCCTCTGCAGTGTCTCGTGCTCGGGCGCTGTAGATGGCAGCCAGACGATAGAGCACCACAGCGAGAAAAACCTCGAAGATAAAATTGAAGCCTGTGGCCAAGTCCATGCCAGCCGCTTCTTTCTGGTTGCCCAGTTGGTAAGTCCAGGGGGTTATTGCCAGCACAAGCAGACAGATGAGCAGGTTGACCTTGGGTTTCAGGTTTAGTCGTTGCGGAAGCGGGAGCGTAAAGCACCCGATCAGCAACGCAATCGCAGCTGTTGTGCCATTTTCCAGTGTGAGGTCGCGAAATGGCGCAGAAATAACGACACCGTACACCACTGCAACCAAGCCTAGAGCGATCAGGAAAGTCGCCAAGCCCAATGCCAGACGGCGTAAAAGTTGCGGGTTGTCACTTCGGCGCTTTGGGGGCGTGCGCTTAGGCTGAGAGCGCCCCTTTTCTAAAGCGCCCGAAGGCAGTCGGAATCGATCCGACGCATGCGGGTTCGGGATCTGGATTTCGGCTTCGACCTCGACCTTATCGGACCCGTGAGCCGTCATACTTAGGCTTGCAGGACTGTCTTAAGTGCCTTGCTGCGAGATTCAAGGTGCTTGATGCCGGCATCAGACAGTACCAGTGCCTTGGCGCGGCCATCGGTCGGTGAGCGTTTGACGTCAATCATGCCACGTTCCTGCAGTTCGGTGACTTTACGATGTACCGTTGGCCCCGTACCGAATTGCAGGCTTTGCACCAGATCGGTGATCTTGACGGTTTTGCCAATGGCATTGGCCTCATGCATATAGGCCATCACTTCTTCACAACCACTGAAACCGGTGTCCTCGTTATTCGAGACGCGCATAAAGTTCAGCAGACGTACATAAGGGTTTTTGGATTTCATCATCAATTTTCCATGTAGGGTGAAAGCTTTTGAAAGAGACTGTCGGAAATCTATACGCTTCCGTAAAGACAGTCTAGACGTTTTTCGTGGATTTGCAAAACAACTTATTATTCCCGTATGTGTTGTACGGGTAATCTGTTGCTGCGCGGCGGCTAATGACAGCGCTGGATGGTACTGATCATGCTGCGATCCGCAATTTCGTCCGTGCGGTTCGTATAAAAACGAACGGAGGAACCTTCGCGGCTGGGGCTGACCTCGATATACATCATCGGCACTTTGTTGCTGTCGGCGGCAAGCTTCTGGCTTGTTTGCAAGGCAAAACCCGTGTCAGTTTGCGATGTGGTCAGTGCCATATGACCCGACTTAGCCCAGTGATCGCCAATGCATGTTGCCATGGCTTTGGGGCTTTCCGTGGTGAAGGTCGTGAAACGGGGCACAGTATTCTGTAAATGTGCAGCCGACATATCAAATGACGCGCAGCCGGTCAGAACAGTGAGTACGATGAATAAAAATGGAAATTTTTTCATGGGTGCATGCTACCGAAGAGCATTCGGTTCCGGCAAGGCACAGCGCACAAAACAGCGCGTCAGGTTTTAGCCGGCCGGGGCGTTTTGTAGCGGTTGTAGCCCCACAGATACTGGCAGGGCATACGACGGATCATGGCTTCCAGTGCGGCATTCATTTCAGTGGCGGCCACAACCGGATCCTCGGAGAGCGGTGCCGTCATGGGTTCGACATGAAAATGGTAGCCGCGGGCGTTAGGCAGACGCT
>CAYLWV010000133.1:0-2161 GCA_964387485.1 uncultured Dechloromonas sp.
GACTTTGTGGCAGCCTGGGTCAAAGTCATGAACGCGGATCGTTTCGATCTGGTTGCTTGATCGCTCCAGCGCGCTCTGTGAACAACGGCCGGTTTTTACCGGCCGTTGACGTTGATCCATTTGGTATTGAAGTGTGCCAGATGACATAGAATCACTGAAATCCGTTATTCAACGCCGAGGTCCAACATGGATGCACTGCGCTCACTGGCCAGATTCTTGCCCTGGTTAAGCTGCGTCCTGATGACGTTCTTTTACCTGCTGGAATTCAAATTTGCGTTGCCGCCACTGGACTTTTCCTCAGGGCAGGGGTTTATGCAGTCGTTCTGGCAGGAGTCCGGTGCCTGGCTACTGTTTTGCAGCTTTCTCGGGCTCTCGCTGCTGGGCGTTCATGATCTTTTGCAGAGGCGGCATGCCATCTTGCGGAATTACCCGGTCACCGGACACCTTCGTTTTCTGTTCGAAAATTTTCGGCCGGAGATTCGCCAGTATCTGATTGAGGGGGATCGCGATGCCGTGCCTTTCTGTCGGAATCAGCGGGCACTCGTCTACAAGCGTTCAAAGAATCTTCCGGATACGCAGGCCTTTGGAACCATCGATAGCCCCTATCGGGAAAACTATGAATGGCTGAATCATTCGACTCAGCCATTGCCAGCACCGGCGATTGAGCATTTACGGGTCGAGGTGGGGGGTAAAAACGGTCAAGTGCCCTACAGTGCATCTTTGTTCAACATCTCGGCAATGAGCTTTGGTGCCTTGTCGGCCAATGCCATTTTGGCCCTGAACAAAGGGGCGCGACTCGGCGACTTCGCGCACGATACCGGTGAGGGTGGTATTTCCGAATATCACGAGCGCTTTGGTGGCGATCTGATCTGGGAAATCGGTACGGGGTATTTCGGATGCCGTACGCCAGAGGGTCGGTTTGACCAGCATCGGTTTGCCCAAGTGGCAGCCCAAGCACAGGTCAAAATGATTGAAATTAAATTGTCGCAGGGTGCGAAACCCGGGCACGGGGGATTGTTGCCAGGCAGTAAAGTCACCGCAGAAATTGCCAGGGCACGCGGTGTGCCGGTCGGCCAGGATTGCCATTCTCCGGCAGCGCATACGGCGTTTGACTCTCCCGTTGGCTTGATGCGGTTCATCGCGACATTACGATCCAGTGCGGGCGGTAAACCTGTGGGTTTTAAATTGTGCGTGGGTCAGGTCGTTGAATGGTTTGCAATCATCAAGGCCATGCTTGAAACAGGCATCACCCCAGACTTTATTGTTGTGGATGGGAGTGAAGGTGGTACAGGTGCAGCCCCGGTGGAATATAGCGACCACATCGGTATGCCACTGCGAGAGGGGTTACAGCTTGTACATGCGACGCTCATCGGCGCAGGCCTGCGCGACCAGATCCGCCTTGGCGCCTCCGGCAAAATCATTTCTGCCTTTGATGTCCTGCGGACCTGTGCCCTGGGAGCCGATTGGGTTAATTCGGCACGGGGCTTTATGTTTGCGTTAGGGTGTATTCAGTCGCGTGTCTGTAATACGGATCGATGCCCAAGCGGTGTCGCCACACAGGACCCCTACCGACAGCGTGCACTGGACTCCGAAGACAAAGCGCAACGCGTTGCCAATTTCCATGCCAACACCCTAAAAGCCGTTGCTTCGCTGTTAGGGACCGCCGGGTTAAAAAGTGCCCGTGAATTCACGCCAGATCACATCTTGCGCAGAACGCCGCTCGGGCAGGTGGAAGCCTTGTCACGGCATCTGTTCAAGCTAGCACCAGGCGTGCTACAAACGCCTGAGGCCGTGGCGGCGCTGGATGCCTATGCCCCGGAACTCGGTCGCTTCTGGCAGCAGGCTAACCCACAAGTTTGGCACTAGCCCGTGAGGCATTACGGCCTGAGTTTTTGACGGGCCTTCTGATTCTTCTGCTTCTGGCGGCGACTTTCTTCATCAATGGGTACGTTGTAACCGGGTGGGGTATGCGCCCAGGGATAACCGGCCTTGCCCAGCTGGAAGCCGTATTGATAAAGCGCGTTCATGTATTGACGGTCAAATTCTCGCTCGTGCGGAAATTTGAAATCCGAGCCGATATACGCCAGGTTAAATCCAACACGATCTCGCTGGGTTGTCTGGTAAATCCGGTACAGGTCACCATATCCCTGTGACTGAATTA
>CAYLWV010000134.1:0-2152 GCA_964387485.1 uncultured Dechloromonas sp.
GAAATCGACCTGCCCAAAGTCTCCACGGCGCCGCAACTAGAAAAACCGGATGTTGTGAAGCTCGCAGTGGATGCCAAGGGCGGGTACCGCATCAACAACGTGCCCGTCTCCGAGGATGCCATGAAGAAAGAACTGGCAGAAATGGCCGCGCAGCACCCGCAGCCGGTGGTTCATATTTATGGTGACAAACAGGTGGTTTATGAGCGTGTGATTGGCGCCATGGCAGCCGCTAACAAAGCCGGTATCGAAAAAGTCGGTTTTGTCACAGATCCGGGTAATTAAGGGGTGATCAGTATGGTCAACAAACCGGCAAATAGCCTTGCGCCCCGCCTGTTGCAGGTCGCGGGCGTGGCATCGCCCCAGAAAAGTAGTGTTGCCCCGGCCGAAGCGGTAAAGCGCATCAGCAGCCGCGCATTGCTGGGTCAGGGCAGCAGCCTGGTCATTGACCATGAAGGCGTGAGCTACGTCTTGCGTGCCACGCGCCTCGGTAAGCTGATCCTGACCAAGTGAACATCATGACTGAATTGAAAACTATTCGTTTCAGCCTTGTGCTGCTCATGGCCGCCAGCTTTGTCAGCGGTTGTTCGCATACCGGTGCGGTGCATTACGCCAACGACTACACCGTCAATCCCGATGCCGATGTGGAAAACGAAGAACTCATGGCCGAAACCGGCATGACCAGCATTGGCGGTGGTCCAGGCGGGTATCGCTGATCCGGTCTGTGGCAGATCTGCAGTTTTAACAATTTGTTGTAGCCAGCCGTACAGAGGCAATGCCTCCGCGATGCAGCCAGCCAATTAACCCTCTCGTTCTCTACGAGGGTATTGGATATGGAGCATCGTATGAAAAATCAAAAACATCGCAAGAAACAATTTAGCCGAACGGAACAGCAACAGCGGCCCCAGCGCATTTCCACCCTCGGCGCCACCATTGCCGCGTTGATGGTGACTCCGCTCACCGCCATTGGTCAAACCAGCGACGATATACAAACGCTGAAAGAAGTTCAGGTACGTGCCCAGGCCGATGGCTTGGAGATCAATCGTTACAACGTCAAAACCACTAAGGCCGGCAAGTTCGAGCAGGATGTGGCGGATATTCCCCAGGCAATTACGATCGTGCCAGATACGCTGCTCACGGATCAGAACGCGACCACCCTCGAAGAAGCCATGAAGAACGTGCCCAGCGTTACCTTCAACTCGGGGGAGGGTGGCCGTATCGGTGACAACATCAACATCCGCGGTTTTTACACGTTCGGTGACATGTACATCGACGGCATGCGTGATACAGCCCAGTACAACCGTGACGTCTTTAACGATGCCGCCATTGAAGTGCTCCGAGGTTCAGCCTCCATGCTCTTCGGCCGAGGCCAGGCCGGTGGTGTGATCAACCAGGTTTCCAAGAAAGCCTTTCTGGACAACAAGAGCAGCGTCAGTGTCATTGGTGGCAGCTTCGATTATTTCCGGAGCACCGCCGATGTCAACTTTGTTGTTGATCGGGAACAAAGCTCGGCAATCCGGATCAACGCCGTGGTTCAGGATTCCGGCAGCTCCCGTAATCAGGTCACCAATCACACGCAGGGTGTGGCGCCATCCTACTCCTGGGGTATCGGCACCTATAACCAGATCGATGCCAGCTACTACTATCTGAAGACTAATCTGGTGCCGGATTACGGCATCGGGTTTAACGGACAAACCAAGAATCCGGTGGATACCCCGGCTTCAACCTTCAGCGGCACCATTGCTGATATCGAAAACAATGTCACCCAATTTGGTAATCTGAGCCAGAACTACAGTTTTGATAAAGACACCTCGCTGGTGACCAAACTCAAGTATGCAAATTACACCCGCTCTCTGTGGGCTAACAAAGGGCGCGGTTATAACGGCACAACACAAGCGTTTCCTTACCCTGTGACGACACTCTCGTTAGCACCGCCACGTGGTGCTAACGAAGAAACGCTGGCATTCCAGTCGGATTTCAATAAAACAGCTAAGGGTTGGGGGATGGAGCACACCCTGCTGGCAGGTGTGGAATACTACCGTGAGCACGTCTATCGTTACAGCTATGACACAAGTGGTTGTACATCCAGTACAACAAGCCTGAACAGTATTGTGAGCATGAACGATCTGATTCGGGATAAATGTACCTACGGTTA
>CAYLWV010000135.1:0-2142 GCA_964387485.1 uncultured Dechloromonas sp.
TCGGGCCGAACTATGACGGTTCGGAACAGGAGCCGCTGATTCTGCCGGCGCGTATTCCGAACCTGCTGATAAACGGTTCGTCGGGTATTGCCGTGGGTATGGCTACGAACATTCCGCCGCACAACCTGTCGGAAGTGGTCGCAGCCTGCCAGGCGCTGCTGGAAAACCCGGATCTGACGATTGATCAATTGATCGACATTATCCCGGCACCGGACTTCCCGACTGCGGGCATCATCTACGGCGTTTCGGGCGTGCGCGATGGCTATCGCACCGGCCGCGGCCGTGTGGTGATGCGTGCCAAGACCCACTTCGAAGATCTGGACAAGTCGGGTAACCGCCAGTCGATCATCGTGGATGAGCTGCCGTACCAGGTGAACAAACGCACCCTGCTCGAGAAGATTGCCGAGCTGGTAAACGAAAAGCGTATTGAAGGTATTTCAGAAATCCGCGACGAATCGGATAAGTCCGGCATGCGCGTGGTGATCGAGCTGAAGCGTGGCGAAATCCCCGACATCATCCTGAACAATCTGTACAAGATGACGCAGCTGCAGGATACCTTCGGTATGAACATGGTGGCGCTGGTTGACGGCCAGCCGCGCCTGCTCAACCTGAAGCAGATGCTGGAATGCTTCTTGGCACACCGCCGTGAAGTCGTGACGCGTCGTACTGTCTTCGAACTGCGCAAGGCCCGTGATCGCGGCCATATCCTCGAAGGTTTGGCCGTTGCGCTGTCGAACGTGGATGACATCATCGCCCTGATCAAGGCCGCGCCGACCCCGGCCGATGCCAAGGTTGGTCTGATGTCCCGCGTCTGGCGTAGCCCGCTGGTTGAAGAGATGCTCAAGCGCGCCGCAGCCGAAGCCTCGCGTCCGGAAAATATTGCGCCGGAATTCGGCATGACGGAGAAGGGTTACCGTCTGTCGGATATCCAGGCACAAGCGATTCTGGAACTGCGTCTACAGCGTCTGACGGGTCTGGAGCAGGACAAGATCGTTAACGAATACCGTGAAGTGATGGAAAAGATTGCCGACCTGCTCGACATTCTGTCCAAGCCGGCCCGTATTACCGAAATCATCGCCCAGGAACTGACTGATGTGCGCGAGCAATTCGCCATTGGTACCAAGGACAAGCGCCGCTCGGAAATCGTCACGCACACCCAGGATCTGGGTGTCGAAGACCTGATCGCACCGCAGGACATGGTCGTAACCCTGTCTCACACCGGTTACATCAAGAGCCAGCCGCTGACCGATTACCGCGCACAACGTCGTGGCGGTCGTGGTAAGCAGGCGGCAGCCATCAAGGACGACGATTTTGTCGAGCACCTGTTCGTGGCCAACACCCACGATTACATCCTGTGCTTCAGCAACCGCGGTCGTTGCTATTGGCTCAAGGTCTATGAAGTACCGCAGGGTTCACGGATCTCGCGCGGCAAGCCCATCGTCAATATGTTCCCGCTGGACGAAGGCGAAAAGATCAATGCCATTCTGCCGGTCAAGGAATTTGCCGAAGACCGTTACGTCTTTATGGCCACCTCGCTGGGGACCGTGAAGAAGACGCCGCTGTCGGATTTCTCCAACCCGCGTAAGGCCGGCATTATCGCCGTGGCGCTGGATGATGGTGACTTCCTGATTGGCGCTCAGTTGACCTCAGGCAGTAATGACATCATGCTGGTCTCCGATGCCGGTAAGGCTGTCTGGTTTGACGAAGAAGATGTCCGCCCGATGGGTCGTCCGGCCCGTGGTGTGCGTGGTATGAAGCTGCAGAAGGATCAGACCGTGCTGTCGCTGCTGGTGGCGCACGATGATGCAGAAACCGTCCTGGTGGCCACCGAAAACGGTTTTGGCAAACGCACAGCGCTGGCCGATTTCCGCCACTCGGGTCGTGGTACGCAAGGCGTCAAAGCCATTGCCGACAGTGCCCGTAACGGCAAGGTCGTTGCCGCCAAGCTGGTCAGTGATGAAGACGAAATCATGCTCATCACTACGGGTGGCGTACTCATCCGCACCCGCGTTAAGGAAATCCGCGAACTGGGTCGAGCGACTCAGGGTGTGACGCTGATCTCTCTGGATGACGGCGAAAAATTGGCTGGTCTGGAAAAGATTGTCGAGACCGACGACGAAGAATAATCAAGGCTGAATAACA
>CAYLWV010000136.1:0-2094 GCA_964387485.1 uncultured Dechloromonas sp.
TTGAATGCCCGTATCCGCCAGCGTCAGCGGGAGCTTTTTGAAAGCTTTCCCGATGCGCTGGATCTGATACGGGTTTGTGTGAGTGCCGGCCTGGGGTTGGATGCGGCGATTGCACGGGTGGGGCAGGAACTGAGGATCAAGAGCCAGGCGCTGGCTGAAGAGTTCCGTTTGCTCAGTCTTGAGCTGCGGGCGGGGGCGTCGCGTGCCCAGGCGTTACGTAATCTCTCCAAACGTACCGGTGTCGATGACATTAATGCCTTGGTCGCTATGCTGATTCAGGCTGAGCGTTTTGGTACTAATGTCAGTGACTCCTTGCGAGTGCATGCTGATGCACTCCGAACCAAACGCCAGTTGCGTGCCCAGGAGCAAGCAGCCAAGATTCCCGTAAAACTGACGATTCCGATGGCGCTTTGCATATTGCCGGCGTTGTTTATCGTGGCGGTAGGGCCGGCAGCAATCAATATTCTGCGTACCCTTTCTGGGATGTAATTTACATGCAGCTTCAGACTTCGTTATCACAAATTATCTGTGCTCTGTCAGATGCACTGGATCTCGTCGGCGTCGACGATCTGGCGCACGGTAAGCGCGTTGGCATCATGGCCGCAGCCTGTGGTCGTGCGCTGGACTGGGATGCTGCGGAATGCGAATTTCTGATTGACCTGGGGCTGTTGCACGACATCGGCGTTTCTTCGACACAGACGCATCAGCATCTGTTGCTGGAGTTCGATTGGGAGAGTTCGCAGGATCATGCGATCCGCGGATATACCCTATTGCGTGACTTTGCGCCGCTGGCGCGGCTGGCTGTGCCGATTCGCTACCATCATACGCGTTGGGATCAGCTGCAACCGCAGATCGGCAAGATGCTCGATGCACAGCAGGCGCTGGAAGCCAATCTTATTTTTCTGGTGGATCGGGTCGATACCTTCGCTGCGCCTTACTACGCTAACGGGACGCTGTTCGAGCATGTCAATGAAATTCGTCAACGGATCAGCGATGTCGGCGGCAGCTATTTTTCACCAGTGCTGGTCAAGGCCTTCCTTAAGGCTTCAGAGACAGAGGCCTACTGGCTGGATTTGGAACCACGTGCCATCCAGCAGCATCTGGCTGCGCACGTTTTAGCAACTGGTGACCATCCGCTGAGTGACTCGGAGCTGCTGCATTTGGCGAAGATCTTTGCGCAGATCGTTGATGCCAAGAGCCGTTTTACGCGTGAGCATTCCGAGGGAGTGACCCGGCTGGCGGTTCATATTGCCCAGCAACTGGGTTTGTCGGCACCGGCCCTTGCTCGGCTGGAAATTGCAGGTCTATTGCACGATCTTGGCAAACTGCGTGTGCCGGACGAGATTCTTGATAAGCCGGGGCCGTTGGATCCGCACGAGCGGCATGTGATGAATGCGCATAGCTTTGAGACTTACCAGATCTTGTCAGGTATTCCAGGCTTTGAAGAGATTGCCCGGGTCGCGGCATACCATCACGAGGTGCCTGATGGCTCCGGTTATCCTTTCCATCTGAATGGCGATGCGTTATCCCTGGAAGCACGGATTCTGCGTGTGGCCGATATTTTTCAGGCGCTGGCACAAGATCGTCCTTATCGTCAGGGTCTTAAATACAGCGAGATTGATACCTATCTGCGTCAGCTAATGGAAGCTGGGCAACTGGATAGCGCCATTTATGGAGTGCTCGCGGCCGACCCGGCTGCGGCAATGAAAGCAGCACTCATGGCTTAGTGGGGTGGCAACATCGCCCCGAATCTGGGCCAAAAATGTATATTCTTTGATCTGCATCAAATCACACGCGGTCATACCCATGGCGACTCAGGAGAAAATAACTGGTTGACCATGAATCCGTCCTTTGTAAAAAATCCGTCTCGATTTTGCCAACTGGCCCTGACAGTCGTCTGTACGCTGCCCGCGATCTGCGTCGCTGCCGATATCCGGCTGGGAGTGCTGGCCTGGCAGGGGGAGTCTGCTTCTGCCGCCCAGTGGACCCCGTTTGTGAATGCGCTTCAGCAGAAGCTGCCGCAACATACCGTGGAACCACGCTACTATGACCTACAGGGTATGGCGCGGGCGATTCAGGCAGGTGAGGTGGATT
>CAYLWV010000137.1:0-2085 GCA_964387485.1 uncultured Dechloromonas sp.
GTCGATCAATGCTGATCCAGGGTGGAAGCCCGTCTTTGAATTGCCGCCCGTCCATCATCATCTGTAGGATGAGAAAACCGATACATCTTGGGCCGATCTTGCTGACTAGCCTCGCGCAATTTATAACCACCGGCTTCTATAAAGGCCCAAAAGCTTTCGGCAAAGGCCGGCGTAAGTGCTTCTAAATGCAAGACGATATCGAGATCTTTCGTGCGCCTAAAACTCAGACCAGCTTCGTTCAGTGTAATGGATGCGGCGGTGCCGCCAATCAAAACAAATTGATCCTGATGATCTTTGAACCACTCAGTAAACATAGACATGCCGTTTACCATGTGACGCGCTCCATGATTTCATCCAACGCCATTTGAATGCGTTCGTCGCTGTCGTTTGCTAACGTCAGGCTCAAAGATAGCGGGTCAACGAATGGGCTGGCATCACAAATAACGGTTTCATACTGCCAGATCTGTACACGAACCGTGTCGGGTTCATAGTGAGCGGTTGGCTGTAATTCTGATGGTCGCGCCTGCCATTGCCGTTGCGGGATGGCAAAGCATGTTTCTTCACCATCATCGGCCAGCATGGTTTGCGCGGCCAATGCGGTTATTCCGGCTGTACGTAAATGGGTCTGATCAAATAAGTGCAGCGCACTTTTATGAATCCAGTGTTCGCGTAGAACGGGTGTCTTCAGAAAAGGTTTTGCTCTTTCCCAGATCTCGGCAGAGGAGCCAGTTTTTTCCAAACATTTAATCCGACCGTGCATTCTGGCTTTCATCAGGCCGGTGGCTTCCAGTTCTCGTGCCGCTCGGCTGGCGGCCATCGGTGTGTAACCCAGTGCCGCAGCAACAGTTGCAGGTTCCCACTCATCCTGCGTTGGCAGATTCAGGAGTGCCCAAATTAAAAGTGCTTGGGTGGAGGGGGACAACCGCGCTACCGTCACTGGTTTCTGCAATACACGTTCACGCAGATCAATGCCCAGATGGGGCAAGTACATCTGTTTGCCCGGCACAATGAAGGGCATTCTGTAGCGAATCAGATTGCGCCGTTCATAAGAGGCCAAGGCTGTCGGGCAAAAGACAACGGGTTTCCCCAAGCGATCCCGAAGCTGCTTCAGTTGCTGAACCGTTTCTTCTAAGCGCTGGACAAGATTTTGCCGTGGTGTCGCGAGAATGACCGGAAAGCCTTCAATCGTTGCATCAGCCAGGTCAAACGCCTCAGTAATGAAATAGGGAAGCCGTTCAGAGTGCAGTACATGACCCGTCGGTGCCAGTGTGACGCCGATAACATCCTGCAGGTAAGTAGCGATGGCTTTGGTCATGGGAGCGGATTCGATCCTTGATATAACCGCACGATAACATTAACGAAGTTATCGTGCAATAATGTGCTGGGCTCAATCTTCGTATACCAGGCTCTACTCTTGTTTCGCTGGGCACCAATTCAAGCAATGATGCTTCGCGACCATGCTCAGATACAGAGTAAACTCAACAACTAGATTTGGCATAGTTAATAAAATGGATCACACAGCTCATAACAAGATCGTCAGCTTCATCTGGTCAATCGCAGACGACTGTCTTCGCGATGTTTTCGTGCGCGGCAAGTACCGCGATGTCATCCTGCCGATGTTCGTCCTGCGCCGTCTAGATTGCCTGCTGGAGCCTAGCAAGGAATCGGTGCTCGAAGAAGTCCGCTTCCAGCGCGAGGACGCGGCAATGGCGGATCTCGATCCGCATGGTCTGCGCGAGGCATCGGGATACGTGTTTTACAACACCTCCCGTTTCACGCTGAAATCACTGCTGGGCAACCCCTCGCAGCTGGAAGCCAACCTGAAGAACTACCTTGATGGCTTCTCGGATAACGTGAAGGAGATCGTCGAGGAGTTCGATCTGCGCAACCAGATCCGCAAGATGGCGCAGTCCGATGTGCTACACGACGTGATTGAGAAGTTCGTCTCGGACGAGATCAACCTCAGCCCCAATGACCGCAAAGGCCCAGATGGGCGCACCCAGCCGGGACTGTCCAACTTGGGCATGGGTTACGTCTTCGAGGAACTGATCCGCAAGTTCAACGAAGAAAACAACGAAGAGGCCG
>CAYLWV010000138.1:0-2019 GCA_964387485.1 uncultured Dechloromonas sp.
GTCATTCCTCATTCGTGTTGTGATGGATAACAGCAGGAACGGGCACTCCTTTGTTTGAGCACACCTAACCTCTGAACCGATTCTGCCATGTTTTGGCTTTCGCGTATATCTCTTCCTGCGAAATTTGCGTTAAGTGTTTCTTTTTTACAACAGGTTGGCCGTCGATCCAGACGTCGGTGACCTGTTCGCGACCAGCGCTATGCACAATTTGGGACGCCGGGTCGAATACCGGCATTGTGGCGGTGTCGTTCAGCGATATTGCGCATACATCAGCGCGTTTCCCGATACGTAACGAGCCGATCCGACTGTCGAGCCCTAGGGCGCAGGCGCCGCCCAGGGTTGCCATATATATAAGATGGTGTGCCGGGAAGAGGCTGGGGTCCTGTTGTAAGCCTTTGGCCAGAAGGCCGGCCAGACGCATCTCGGACAGCAGATCCAGCCGGTTGTTGCCGGCGGCGCCGTCGGTACCCAAGCCGATATTAATGCCGGCAGCATCCATATCGCGGGTGCGGGCGACGCCCGAGCCTAATTTGAGATTGGCGGCCGGGCAGTGGGCGATGTGCATGTTATTGCGGGCGATCCGGGCAATGTCATCATCATTTAGAGCGACGGCATGGACACCCAAGGTTTGGGGGCCAAGAATACCCAGGCGATCCAGGCGTTGCAGCGGGCGTTCTCCGTACTGCTCCAGACTCTGGGCGACTTCGTGCTGGGTTTCATGGATGTGAATATGAATGCCTAGCCCGGTTTGGGCCGCCAGCGTGGCCACTTTCCCGAAGGTGACGTCGGTCACGGTATATGGCGCATGCGGTGCCAGCATAAAACTGAGGCGGGGGTGGTGTCTCAAGGCATCCCGGGTGGCCAGACCGCGGTTCAGGTAGTCATCAGCGCCCAGGCCGTAAGCCGTAGGTACTTCAAACGCCAGAATGCCCAGGCTGGCCCGGATCCCGGCCTGGTCCACGGCTTCGGCGGCGGCTTCTGGGAAGAAATACATGTCATTGAAGGAGGTAATGCCGCCCAACAGCATTTCAGCGCTGGCCAGGAGTGTGCCGTCACGCACCATTTCGGTGCTGACCCAGCGGCTTTCCAGCGGCCAGATCCAGTCTTCCAGCCAGGTTTTGAGGGGCTGGTCGTCGGCAATGCCGCGCATCAAGACCATGGCCGCATGGGTATGGGTGTTGACCAGGCCGGGGATCAGCACATGCTCAGGCAGAATCTCGGTGGCTGCAGGTACATATTGCTGTGTCGCCGCCTCGCGGGGGAGCAGATCAACAATCTCTCCGTCGTGCACGACCAGGGCGTGGTCTTCCAGAACCAGATCGCGTGGCTCGACCGGAATGATCCAGCGTGGGCAGATCATCAGGTCGACAGGCGTGCACTTCGGGGCATGTTCGTGGTGTGGCATGGTCTGCATGTTAAACTTGAACAATTTTTCCGGATACCGGTTTCCGACGATTTTGTCGCCTAACCACCCGTTTTTTTACCGGAAAGTTTCTGAACCGTAACATTTTTGCCCAGTCACGAAAGTTCTATGGACAATTTCGCCAAAGAAACACTACCGATTAGCCTCGAAGACGAAATGCGCCGTTCGTACCTTGATTACGCCATGAGTGTGATCGTGGGTCGCGCCCTGCCGGATGTGCGGGATGGCCTCAAACCGGTGCATCGCCGGGTGCTGTTTGCCATGCACGAGCTAAACAACGACTGGAACAAGCCCTATAAGAAGTCGGCCCGTGTGGTCGGTGACGTGATCGGTAAGTATCACCCGCACGGTGATACGGCGGTTTATGACACCATTGTTCGTATGGCGCAGGATTTCTCGCTGCGTTATATGCTGGTCGATGGGCAGGGTAACTTTGGCTCGGTCGATGGCGATAACGCAGCGGCGATGCGTTATACGGAAGTGCGTATGGCCAAGATTGGCCACGAGCTGCTGGCCGATATCGAAAAAGAAACCGTCGACTTCGGGCCGAACTATGACGGTTCGGAACAGGAGCCGCTGATTCTGCCGGCGCGTAT
>CAYLWV010000139.1:0-1968 GCA_964387485.1 uncultured Dechloromonas sp.
ATTGCCGCCGGCCTGGAAAAACTGGGCCTGAAGCGCCCGCTGGATTTTGCGCTGCATCTGCCGCTACGCTACGAAGACCAGACCCGCATTACGCTGCTGGCCGAGGCGCCGGCCAGCGGCCCGGCACTATTTGCAATTCGTGTGCGTGGAGTCACCGTGGCTTTTCGCCCGCGTCGGCAGTTGCTGGTGCAGGTGGAGGACGACAGCGGCCGCGCCAATCTGCGTTTTCTCAATTTTTACGGCAGCCAGACCCGGCAGTTCGAGCGCGCTCGCGACGAGGCACTAACGCTGCACGCCTGGGGCGAGCTGAAACCCGGCTACCTCGGGCCAGAGCTGGTGCACCCGACGATCAGCAAACCGCCGGCCGCTGACGATGCCATTGCAGCCAATTCAGCGCTTAATTCGACGCTTAATGCCGCACTGACGCCGCAATACCCCACCACGGCTGGCGTCTCGCAAAGCCAGTTGCGCACGCGCATCCGTAAAGCGCTGAAGGATCTGAATCTGGGAGAAACACTACCAGCGGTGAAAGCAACGCAGCATTTACCGGGCCTGGACGCATCGCTGCAGTTTCTGCACGCTCCCCCCCCCGATGTGGATGTGGGCGCGCTCAACGCACGCAATCACCCGGCCTGGCAACGCATCTGCCTCGAAGAGCTGGTGGCGCAGCAATTGTCGTTACGCAAGGCACGGCTGGCCCGTCGACAAAAGGGTGCGCCTATTCTTCGCGGCAATGGCTCTCTCACCAATGCCCTGATTAAGGCACTGCCCTTCGCACTGACGGCGGCTCAGGAGCGGGCTTATGGCGAAATCTGTGCGGATCTGAACCAGCACTTCCCGATGCAGCGTTTGCTGCAGGGCGATGTGGGCAGCGGCAAAACCCTTGTGGCAGCACTGGCCGCCTGTCAGGCGATTGAAGCCGGCTACCAGGTGGCGTTTATGGCGCCGACGGAATTGCTGGCCGAACAGCACTACCGCAAGCTGCAGGATTGGTTGGCCCCCCTGGGTCTCGAGATCGCCTGGCTCTCCGGCAGCCAGAAAAAATCGGAACGGTCTGCACAGCTCGCGGCGGCAGCAACGAACGCCCAGCTGGTGGTCGGGACACACGCACTGTTTGAAGAGGCGGTTGATTTCTCGAAACTGGGGCTGGTGATCATTGATGAGCAGCACCGGTTTGGCGTGGCGCAGCGCCTGGCCTTGCGCCAGAAGGGTAATAACCCGCACCAGCTGATGATGTCGGCCACGCCGATTCCGCGCACACTGGCGATGAGCTACTTTGCCGATCTGGATTGCTCGGTGATTGACGAGCTTCCCCCCGGGCGCACGCCGATTCGTACACGCCTGATTGCCGATACCCGGCGTGAGGAGGTCATTGCCGCCATTCGCCATGCGATTGCGGGCGGCGAGCAATGCTACTGGGTCTGCCCGTTGATTGAAGAATCGGAAACGCTAGACCTGCAAACGGCTATTGATACGCATGCGCTGTTAAGCGAGGCCTTACCCGAGTACCAGGTGGGGCTGGTGCATGGCCGACTGAAGGCGGACGAAAAGGCGGCAACAATGCACGCCTTTGCCGCAGGTGATTTACAGCTGCTCGTGGCCACAACGGTGATTGAGGTGGGGGTCGACGTGCCCAACGCCAGCCTGATGGTGATTGAACATGCCGAGCGTTTCGGGCTGGCCCAGTTGCACCAGCTACGCGGCCGGGTCGGACGCGGCCAGCGGGAAAGCAGCTGCATTCTGATGTTTGGCCAGCAGCTCTCGCAAACCGCCAAGGAACGCTTACGCATCATTTATGAAAACACCGATGGCTTTGCCATTGCCCAGGCCGATCTGCAATTACGCGGGCCGGGCGAACTGGTGGGCAAGCGTCAGAGCGGTGTGCCGATGCTGCGCTATGCCGATCTGGAGCGGGATGCCGACTTAATTCCCACGGCGCAGAAAATTGCGGATCTGATGCTGAAAGAG
>CAYLWV010000140.1:0-1947 GCA_964387485.1 uncultured Dechloromonas sp.
CTCTGGAACGATGCCACGCTCAAAATTGATTGGCCGCTACATGGCCTAACACCGCAACTGGCCGCCAAGGATGCGGCAGCGGTGGCGTTTAGTGCGGCGGAGATTCCTACGGGTTTTTAAACTCCAGCACTTTGTTGTACTCGGCATCCAGCAGAATCAGGCTGCCGTTGTTCAGGTGGTAAGCCGTGACGCTTTGTAGTGCTTTGAAGTAAGCGGCTTCCTGTTGGTCGGCATTGCCGGGGCAGGCCATGCGGGTGCTGGCGGCCGGGCCAAATTGAATGGCGTCTTTGTTACCGAGTGTGACTGAACCGGTGTAGCGGTTGCAGCTACTATTGCCGTAGGCTTTAGTTCCATCAATCGTGAGTGTAGGCGCATGAGCGCTGATGTTGTCGCCATTAATGCGAATGGCTACCCAGTCGGTGCCGTTCAGCGGGGTGGGTTTGGCAATGGCTTTGGCCAGTTCGTTGCGGGCTGCATCCAGTTGCGGTTGCAGGGCCGGAGTTTTGAGTAAGGTGGTGCCGATGAGGGTACCGAGTACCTGGCCGGAGCGCACATCAAACGGGTGGTGAGCGCCGCAGACAATGCGGTGGCGGCCATAGGTTTCTGCCCGGCGCATGATGGCGGGTGCATAGTCAGGCAATAGATTGGCCAGAATCACGGCGCTGCTAAAGGCCATGGTGGTATGGCCGCTCGGGTCGCTGGCGTTGATGTCAAAATTCTTGGGTGGGAGGCAGGGCACGATGCTGTTGTCGACCTGATAGGGTCGTTGCCGGTTGAATGTGGATTTGAAAATGCCGGTCTGGGCGTTTTCATTGGCGCGGATGGTTTTGAAGAGTGCTTTGGTGGCCGGTAGCTTATCGAGATCAAAGCCGGGCAGGGTGTCGGCGAAAAGACGCACGCTTTCGTTGGCGGCATCGCGTCGGGCGGCCTCTCGCTGCTGGGGCGTAGCATCGCGGTACGCTGCTTTGATGGTATCGCGTTCGACCTGAGCTTCGGGCGAGTTATCGGGTGGCGGTGCCGGCAGGATCTGCATCGGGTTGAAAGTGCCGACCGGCAGAATGAGCGCTGGCTCCTTGGCCTGAGCCGGCAGGCTGATGCAGGCGGCCAGGGCAAAGGCGGCGACAAAACGGCGGCGCAGTGCTGATGAGAGAGAGGCGAGTGGCATGGGAGATTCGTAAAAGTCGGAACAATTAAGAGGTATTGTCGCAAAGATTGATGCTAAAGCGTATCGTCAATGCTGCGCCGCAAAACTTTATTGGGCTGGCCTTTGCTAGACTCTTACGCGAAACTGACAGCCGTGCCATAAATTCGGCTGAGCATTATTAACAAGGGGATGCTGGGCATGCGTGTGTTGTTGGCAGAAGATGATTCGATTATTGCCGACGGGATTGCCCGGGCCCTGCGTAAACTGGGCTATGCCGTAGATCTGGCCGAAAGCGGGACGGATGCCGATACGGCGTTGCAGTCCTGTACGTATGACCTGGCGATTCTGGATATCGGCCTGCCGCGTATGACCGGGTTGGAAGTGCTGCGCCGCCTGCGGGCGCGCAATACGCCGGCGGCCCCGCATGTGCCGGTGCTGATGCTGACGGCGCATGACGCGCCATCCGACCGTGTGAAAGGCCTGGATCTGGGGGCCGATGACTACATGGGTAAGCCCTTTGATCTGGACGAGCTGGCCGCGCGGGTGCGCGCCCTGATTCGCCGCAATTCGAATAGTTCGCCGCAGATGGTGTGCGGCAATCTGACCTATGACCAGGTGGGCCGGGTGGCCACGCTGAACGGTCAGACCCTGGACTTGTCGGCCCGTGAGCTGGGTCTGCTGGAAATTCTGCTGGGGCGTATTGGTCGCCTGGTGAGCAAGGATCAGCTGGTGGATCATTTGTGTGGCTGGGGTGAAGAAGTGAGTCACAACGCCATTGAGGTGTATGTGCACCGTCTGCGCAA
>CAYLWV010000141.1:0-1947 GCA_964387485.1 uncultured Dechloromonas sp.
AACAAAGGAGTGCCCGTTCCTGCTGTTATCCATCACAACACGAATGAGGAATGACCATGCGTATTTCTGCTAAGCAAGCCGTCCTGGCTGCAATCGTTGCCGGCCTGGGCGTGGGTGCTACCGTTGCGCACGCTGCCACCCCTGGTATCGATCCGAACGGCACCGTTGCCTATCTGGTCGACAAGGATTTCAATGTCGTCAAGAGCGGTGCTGGCCTGTGCTGGCGCACTGGCTACTGGACCCCGGCTAACGCCGTTGAAGAGTGCGATGGCACGATGAAGAAGGCCGGTGCCCCGGCTGGCGCCAAGATCACCCTGGCTGCCGACACCCTGTTCGCCTTCAACAAGGCTGACCTGAAGCCGGAAGGCAAGAAGGCTCTGGACAATGTTGTTGAACAAGCTAAGGCACTGAAGGTTGAAGTAATCGTTGCCGTTGGTTACACCGACCGTATCGGTTCGGACGCCTACAACCTGAAGCTGTCGCAGCATCGCGCCAACTCGGTTAAGGCATACCTGGTTTCGAAGGGTATCCCGGCCGACAAGATCTACACTGAAGGCAAGGGCAAAGCTAACCCGGTCACCGGCAAGACCTGTGACAAGATCGGTGGCGCTCAGAACGGCAGCAACAAGAAGCTGGTCGACTGCCTGCAGCCGGACCGTCGTGCAGTTCTGGAAATCATCGGCACCAAGTAATCGCCCGATTTTCAAAGCACGAGAAAAAGCCACCTTCGGGTGGCTTTTTTCATGCCCGCAGAATCCACCCTACCCCAGAGCACAGCCCCTGGCTTTATAATCGGGCATTATCTCAGCACTGCAAAGACTGTCATGAACGCCCCGCTACAACAAAGCACCAACGCAGACCCGTCTGAAGTCCAGAAATTCTCCGATCTGGCCCACCGCTGGTGGGACCCAAACAGCGAGTTCAAGCCGCTGCACGAGATCAACCCTCTGCGTCTGAACTGGATTGACCAGGCCATCGGTCTTGCTGGTAAAAAAATCATTGATATTGGCTGCGGCGGCGGCATCCTGTCGGAATCCATGGCGGCCAAAGGTGCGCACGTCACCGGCATCGACCTCTCCGACAAAGCACTGGGCGTCGCCAGACTACATCTTCTGGAAAGTGGCCAGCAGGTCGATTACCGCCACATTGCGGCCGAAACCATGGCTGCCGAACACCCTGCGACCTTCGACGCCGTCACCTGCCTGGAAATGCTGGAGCACGTGCCTGACCCGGCACAAACCATTACGGCATGCGCCAAACTGGTCAAACCGGGTGGCGATGTTTTCCTGTCTACGCTCAACCGTAATCCCAAAGCCTATCTGCTCGCCATTATTGGTGCGGAATACATCCTCAATATGCTGCCCAAGGGCACGCATGACTATGCCAAGTTCATCAAACCGGCCGAACTGATCCGTATGGCACGCGAAGCCGGGCTGGATCTGGTCAGTATGACCGGCATGAGCTACAACCCGCTGACCAAGGCCTACAGCCTGGGGAACGACACCAGCGTCAATTACCTGGTACACCTACGTCGCAGCGCCTGATGCCTAAAATTCAGGCAGTTCTCTTTGACCTGGACGGCACCGTTGCCGACACGGCGCCGGATCTGGCTTACGCGGCCAACAGCCTGCGCCTGGCCGATGGCGTGCCGCCATTGTCCGTCGAGATTCTCCGCCCTCTGGCCTCCCAGGGCGCCCGAGGTCTCCTCAAGGAAGCCGTTGGCCTGACACCGGACGACCCCGGCTTTGAACACGCCCGTCTGCGTTTTCTGTCTTTCTATGAACACAACCTGTGTGTTCATACGAAACTCTTTCCCGGCATCCCCCAGCTACTGGAGGGTATTGAAGCCCGTGGTCTGCCCTGGGGCATTGTGACGAACAAGGTCGAATTCTTTGCCCTGCCGCTCATGAACCAACTGGGTCTGGGTCAGCGTTGCCGCATTACCGT
>CAYLWV010000142.1:0-1925 GCA_964387485.1 uncultured Dechloromonas sp.
ATTGATCCGTCGGTGCTGTCTGATCTGTTTTCGCGTCAAAAGGACGGCATCCTCGGCATGTTCAACATGTTCTCCGGGGGTGCGCTGTCCCGCTTCACCGTATTTGCACTGGGCATCATGCCCTACATCTCGGCATCGATCATCATGCAGTTGATGACCGTTGCCAGCCCTGCACTGGAAGCCCTCAAAAAGGAAGGCCAGGCAGGTCAGCACAAGATTTCGCAGTACACCCGCTATGGCACCGTCGTTCTGGCATTTTTCCAGGCGTTGGGTATTGCCGTTGCACTGGAAGCGCAGCCGGGCCTGGTGCTTGATCCAGGCATGGGATTCCGCCTTGAAACCGTGATTACCCTCGTGACAGGCACCATGTTCCTGATGTGGGTGGGTGAGCAGATCACCGAGCGCGGTCTGGGTAATGGCATCTCGATCATTATTTTTGCTGGTATCGCCGCAGGTCTGCCGGGTTCGCTGGGCGGCATCCTGGAGCTGGTGAACACCGGTGCCATGAACCCGCTGACTGCCATCGTCATTGTGGCTATTGTTATCGTTGTGACCGCATTCGTGGTCTTTGTTGAGCGTGGCCAGCGTCGTATTCTGGTCAACTACGCCAAACGCCAGGTTGGCAATAAACTGTACGGTGGCCAGTCGTCATTTCTGCCGCTCAAGCTCAACATGGCTGGCGTCATCCCCCCGATTTTTGCATCCTCGATCATCCTGTTTCCGGCAACGCTGGCCGGCTGGTTCGGTTCGGGTGAGAACATGCTGTGGCTGAAGGATATTGCGACCGGTCTGTCGCCGGGTCAACCGCTCTACATCCTGTTTTATGCCGCTGCCATTATTTTCTTCTGCTTCTTCTACACCGCCCTGGTTTTCAACACCCGTGAAACCTCGGATAACCTGAAGAAGAGCGGTGCGTTCATTCCCGGTATTCGTCCGGGTGAGCAGACCTCACGTTACATCGAAAAAATTCTGACCCGCCTGACCCTGATTGGTGCCATGTACATCACCATCGTGTGTCTGTTGCCGGAATTCCTGATTCTCAAGTGGAACGTCCCGTTCTACTTTGGCGGCACCTCGCTGCTCATTATCGTAGTCGTCACCATGGACTTCATGTCCCAGGTGCAGGCGTTTGCAATGTCGCATCAATACGAAAATCTGCTGAAGAAGGCAAACTTCAAAGGCGGTTTAGGCGGTCGGTAAGAAGATGGCAAAGGAAGACCTGATCGAGATGCAGGGGGAGGTCCTAGAAAACCTTCCAAATGCAACTTTCAAGGTAAAACTGGAAAACGGATACGTGATCCACGCCTTCATCTCCGGTAAAATGCGCATGCATTACATTCGGATTCTGCCCGGTGACAAAGTCACTGTGCAATTGACCCCCTACGATCTGACCAAAGCCCGGATCACCTTCCGGTCTAAGTAAGATCTGGGGACGTTTTTTGTTTTAAATCTCTACGCAAGAACCCGACGGAAAGCCACGGCTGGGCGGAACGTCGACATAAAGGAGTAGGTAATGAAAGTTTTGGCTTCGGTACGGCGCATTTGCCGGAACTGCAAGATCATCCGCCGCAAAGGTGTGGTGCGTGTGATTTGCACCGATCCGCGCCACAAGCAGCGTCAGGGTTAATTGCGTCATTGACGCAATTGTTCAAGTTCAGTAGAGACTGAGGATACTCAATGGCTCGTATTGCTGGGGTAAACATTCCCAACCATCAACATGCCGAAATCGCACTGACTGCCATTTTTGGCATCGGTCGTACACGTGCACAGAAAATCTGTGACGCTGCCGGTGTTACGCGTTCGGTCAAGATCAAAGATCTGACCGATGCTGACATGGAGCGTCTGCGTGACGAAGTTGCTAAGTTCACCGTCGAAGGTGACCTGCGCCGCGAAGTCACCATGAACATCAAGCGCCTCATGGATCT
>CAYLWV010000143.1:0-1872 GCA_964387485.1 uncultured Dechloromonas sp.
TAGGCATAGCAATACTCGGTATCGTGTTCGATACGATAGCGCCGCCAAGGTCGAGTTGATGGTTTGATGACTGCACGCATCAGAGGGAGATTCCGGGTTCGCTGACGCTGAAGTAGCGGGCTGCCAGCATATCGCTGAGCGCGGCTATCTCCTGGCTCAGCGTTGAGAAGGATTGCCGTAATGCCGGCAATGGCGGGAAACCGCCCAGCGCCCATTCGGTTAACTGAATACCAGTTTGCTCCAGCCCGACAATTGCACCACCGGTATCTTCACCGAGGCGTTGCAACGCCTGCTGTACACCCTCCACCTGGAAGCACAGCGACCGTGGGTTCGTGGCGTCGAGCAACACAATCCCGCTGACTGCCTGCCAACTCGCCACGCCGGTAGTCTGGCTACGGAAGGCGCCGGAAGAGTCCGTCAGATCGAGTAGCCAATCGAGCGGCAAAGTCGCCTCGGCAGCACCCGGCTCTACGCCATGAGTGGTCTGTAATAATTGTCCAATCGCCACATCCAGCGCGGCCGCCAGCAACACCAACCGCTCCAGCCGGCGCCCTAGCGACAGAAAACGCCATCCGGCATCCCGGTTCATGGCATCCAGTGAAAAGCCTGACAATGCGGCCAGACCGGCCACGGCCCGATCCAGCCAGACGAGCGTCGGCCCCAATGTCACATTGGCCGAGAGCGCCTGATCATTGACCAGACGATTCATGGCACGCCAGTGATCATGAGACAAGCGGTCCCGTAAGGAAAACCCCACGCGACCCAGTTGCGACAAGGTTTCTGCCAATCCCTGCCGGTGTCCAGGATGCGTAGCGCAACGGATGAGCTGCTCGACCGGAATCCGCGTCAGCACCTGGCCGGCCTCCGGCAAGGCCACCAGGCCATAGCGCCAAACCAATTCATGCAAGGCCACAACCCCATGGCGACGTGCATGGTGCAAGCGTTCACCGAGTGTCAAGCGCAGCAATCGGGCCATGCCTTCCGCCCGCTCGGTATAGCGCCCCATCCAGAAGAGATTCTCTGCAACTCGAGAAGGCACTCCCGTATGCAGCGCGGCAACATGCGCCTGCTCATGGGCCGGGGAAAAACACAAATCCTCGTTGTCGGCAGCCTGCAGCACCCAGGTATCCTTGGATGCCCCCCCCCGCTGCATCGAAACAACGCGGGCATCTCGGCTCGATTCCACCCGCGTCAGCCCCCCCGGCATCACCTCATAGCTTTGCCCCACGGCAACGGCAAAGGCCCGCAAGCCGACAGATCTTGCATCCAGTTGCAGCATCCCGGGCCACCGGTTCAAAACCGGTGCCTGCGACAAACGCACCCACTCCTGCGCCACAAACCGGTCGGGCGAGGCGGCCATCTGCGCCAACAGCGCCGCCCGCTGTGCGGCATCCAGATCCTGTCCGAAAATCGGTTGAAAATGACCCACGCCTTGTACCGATTTAATGACCAGATCATCCAGATGCGTGCGGACATAATCCATGGCTGCCGCCTCCCCACACCACCAGGTTGCCACGGAAGGCAACGCCAGTGGCTCCCCCAACAAGCACTGGCAGGCTGCCGGTAAAAAGCCCTGCAAAGCGGCCGACTCCACAACACCACTCCCCAGGGCGTTGGCCATCAGCACCGTGCCGCGTCTTGCACAATCCGCCAGACCAGCGACGCCGAGCGCGGAATCGCTGCGTAACTCGAGCGGGTCACAGAAGGCATCATCCTGTCGGCGCACAATCGCATGAACGCGTTGCAAGCCGCTAATCGTTTTAAGCCAGACGTAGCCATCCCGGACAGCCAGATCACCCCCTTCGACCAGTGGAAAGCCCAGATAACGGGCCAGCAACGAATGCTCGTAATAGGTTTCATTCAGCGGTCCCG
>CAYLWV010000144.1:0-1866 GCA_964387485.1 uncultured Dechloromonas sp.
GCTTTGTGCTCTTTGGCCTTCTTCATCTGCGGACGAATCATCAGGAAGTACAGAATCGCAAACATGGCGATCAGAGGCAGGAACTGGGTCAGGGCGTCTTGAGTGCTAGTGGCACCAGCGGCTTGGGCGAATGCGGGGCTGATCACGTGGGAGTCTCCGGCAAATAGTTAACTAAAGTGTTGATTCTAGCACTTTTCAGGGGCGATCCGATGTCTAGACGCCGCGTTGCCGATCAGTTCTCAAGGCGCCAACTTTGGCGGCAAACTGGCCGTTTTCAATAGCGCAGCGCATTTCTGCCATGAGGGTCTGGTAATAGTGCAGGTTATGGATAGTGTTGAGAATGCTCGAAAGGATTTCGCCTGCCCGGAACAGGTGGTGCAGATAGGCACGGCTGAAGTTCTGGCAGGTGTAGCAGGTACAGGTGGGGTCCAGCGGCCCGGTATCGGTTTTAAAGCGGGCGTTCTTGATCTTCACGTCGCCGTAGCGTGTGAAGAGATGGCCGTTGCGGGCGTTGCGCGTTGGCATCACACAATCGAACATGTCGATGCCCTGTTCGACCGAATCCATCAGGTCTTCGGGGGTGCCCACGCCCATCAGGTAGCGGGGTTTGTCGGTCGGTAACTGCGGTGCCGTGTGCGCCAGAATGCGCATCATGTCTTCTTTGGGCTCGCCCACTGACAAGCCGCCAATGGCGAAGCCGTTGAAACTAATGTCTTTCAGGCCGGCTAGCGACTCGTCGCGTAGCGCTTCGTGCATACCGCCCTGAACAATGCCAAAAAGGGCGTTGGTATTCTCCAGGCGATCATGTTCGTCGCGCGAACGGCGCGCCCAGCGCAACGACAGGCGCATTGATTCGGCCGCCGTTTTGTAATCGGCCGGGTAGGGTGTGCACTCGTCAAAGATCATGACGATGTCGCTGTTCAGATCTTTCTGGATCTGCATCGAGATCTCGGGCGTCAGGAAGAGGCGGGCACCATCGATGGGTGAGGCAAACTTGACGCCTTCTTCGGTGATCTTGCGCAGATCACCGAGCGAAAACACCTGAAAACCGCCGGAATCCGTGAGGATCGGTTTGTCCCAGTTCATAAACTTGTGCAGGCCGCCAAATTGCTTGATGACTTCCATGCCCGGACGTAGCCATAGGTGAAAGGTGTTGCCCAGGCAGATCTGGGCGCCGGTATGGGCCAGCGCTTCCGGTGTCATGGCTTTAACCGTACCGTACGTGCCGACTGGCATGAAGGCCGGGGTATCCACTTGGCCATGAGCCAGCGTTAAACGGCCGCGACGGGCGGCACCATCAGTGGTGATCAGATCAAAATTCATAGGGCTTTATCGTTTCGGGTCAGCAGCATGGCATCGCCATAGCTGAAAAAGCGGTATTGCTGCGCAATGGCATGCTGGTAGGCAGCGCGCATAGTGTCGTAACCGGCAAAGGCCGACACCAGCATGAGCAAGGTGGATTTGGGTAAGTGAAAGTTGGTGATCAGGCGATCAACCACCTTGAACGTATAGCCGGGGCGGATAAACAGGTCGGTTTCCCGGCTGTCGGCCTGTAACAGGCCGCCTGGTGCAATGTTCTGGTATTTCGCAGCCGATTCGAGCGCGCGCAGTGACGTGGTACCTACGGCGACGACTTTGCCCCCGCGTGCCCGGCAGGCCGCGATGGCCTGTACTGTGGCTTCTGGCAGGTGATACCACTCGTGGTGCATGACATGTTCGTCGAGGTTCTCGGCGCGCACCGGTTGGAAGGTGCCGGCACCCACATGCAACGTCACCGTCGCGGTTGCAATGCCCTTGGCCTTAAGACGGGCCAGCATGGCCTCATCAAAATGGAGTCCGGCCGTCGGGGCGGCCACGGCGCCCGGG
>CAYLWV010000145.1:0-1847 GCA_964387485.1 uncultured Dechloromonas sp.
CTGATCACCGGCCTCGACCTCGTTGAGCAGATGATTCGTGTGGCCGCCGGCGAAAAATTGTCGTTCAAGCAGGAGGACGTTCAGCTCAATGGTTGGTCGATGGAATGCCGTATTAACGCCGAAGACCCATTCCGCGGCTTCCTGCCGTCGACCGGTCGTCTGGTGAAATTTGCACCGCCGGAAGAAGTGCCGGGCCAGGTACGCGTCGATACCGGCGTTTACGAAGGCGGCGAGATCTCGATGTATTACGACTCGATGATCGCCAAGCTGATCGTGCATGGTGCGACCCGTGAACAGGCCATCGAGCGTATGCGCGACGCCCTGAACAGCTTCGTTATCCGCGGCATCTCGTCCAATATCCCGTTCCAGGCAGCGCTGATGCAGCATCCACGCTTTCAATCGGGCAACTTCACCACGGCCTTCATCGCGGAAGAGTATCCGAAAGGCTTTAACGCCAGCGATGTACCGCACGATGATCCGGCATTGCTGATGTCGGTGGCTGCGTTTGTTCACCGTCGCTATATCGACCGCGCTGCCAAGGTTACCGGTCAGTTGCCGGGCCACGAACTGCAAGTGGGCGATAATTGGGTCGTCATCCGCAATGGCGAACAGCACCTGGTGACCGTGATGCCGGCCGAAGGCGGTTATGACGTCGTTTATAAGGGCGAAACCCTGAAGCTACGTTCGGATTGGAAACTGGGTCAATCGCTGTTCACCGGCACCGTGAATGGCGAACCGTTCACCATGCAGGTAGAGCGCCATAAGCTGGCCTATCGTCTGTTCCACTGGGGTACCCAGGCGGACCTGACCGTGCTGCGTGCCCGTGCTGCCGAACTGCTGGCACTGATGCCGGAGAAACAGGCACCGGACATGTCGAAGTTCCTGCTGTCGCCAATGCCAGGTCTGCTGCGTGAAGTGGCGGTCACCGTAGGCCAGGACGTCAAGGCCGGCGAGAAGCTGGCCGTCATTGAAGCCATGAAGATGGAAAACATCCTCAAGGCCGAACAGGACGGCAAAGTGAAGAAGGTCTCGGCCGCTGCTGGTGAATCACTGTCGGTGGATCAGATCATCATCGAGTTCGAGTGATCGAATCTGTTCCAAATAAAAACCCGGCTTAAGCCGGGTTTTTATTTGGTGATTACTTAGGGTAAATCTGAATCAACCCGCCAGTTTGGCGAATGCGTCGATCACTTCCTGCGGTGCCTGGACCAGTTCGATCAGCACACCTTCGCCCGCGATCGGGAATTCGTCATTGGCTTTGGGGTGCATGAAGGTGATGTCATAACCAGCCGCGCCTTTACGGATACCTCCCGGTGCGAAACGTACACCGTTATTCGTCAGCCATTCCACGGCAACGGGTAGGTTATCAACCCACAGGCCGATATGGTTCAGTGGTGTGGCGTGCACGGCCGGCTTCTTTTCTGGATCCAGTGGCTGCATCAGATCCACTTCCACCTTGAACGGGCCTTTGCCCATGGCGGTGATGTCTTCATCCACGTTCTCACGCTCGGAAACAAAGTTGCCGGTGATTTCCAGGCCGAGCATGTCGACCCACAGGGTACGTAGCTTTTCTTTCGACGGGCCACCAATGGCGATTTGCTGGACGCCAAGGATTTTGAAGGGACGGGTCATCGTAGTCTCCTAAAGGGGTAAAGATCAGATCAAACCGGTTGGCGCTGGCTGTAGCGATACATGGCAACGCCAGCAAGAATCATGGGCAGGCTGAGCCACTGACCCATGGAAAGGTTGCCAAACAGCAACCCGAGAAAATCATCGGGCTCACGGCCAAATTCCGCCAGGAAGCGTGCACTGCCATAGCCCATCAGGAAGACAGCCGATACGGCTGC
>CAYLWV010000146.1:0-1801 GCA_964387485.1 uncultured Dechloromonas sp.
CGCACCGAGACGTTGGCGTCACAGCGGAAGGAGCCTTCCTGCATGTTGCCATCACAGATGCCGATCCAGCGCACGAGGCTGTGCAGTGCGCGCGCGTAGGCCACGGCTTCGGTCGACGAACGCATGTCGGGTTCCGACACAATCTCCAGCAGCGGGGTACCGGCGCGATTGAGATCTACACCCGTGCGGCCGTGGAAGTCTTCATGCAGTGATTTGCCGGCGTCTTCTTCCATGTGGGCGCGCGTCAGTTGCACGACCTTGGTGGTGGCGCTGTCGCCATGACCGAGTTGCAGCGTGATGGTGCCGCCATCAACGACGGGGTTCTCGAACTGGCTGATCTGGTAACCCTTCGGTAGATCTGGGTAGAAGTAATTCTTGCGGGCGAAGATCGAGCGCTGGTCAATGCGGGCGCCGACGGCGAGGCCGAAGCGGATGGCGCACGAAACGGCTTCACGATTCAGTACCGGCAGCACGCCCGGCATGGCCAGATCGACGAGGCTGGTCTGCGCGTTTGGCTCGGCGCCAAAGGCGGTCGAGGCCCCCGAAAAGATTTTGGAGTTGGTGGCGAGCTGGGCATGGGTTTCCATGCCGATGACGACTTCCCAGGTCATGTGTCTCTCTCTTTACGCGAAGGCAGCCGGGGTGCGGCGGTGCCAGTCGGTGACTTGCTGATACTGGTGGGTGGCGTTGAGCAGACGGTGCTCGCTGAAGTACGGGCCAATCAGCTGCATACCGACGGGCAGGCCGTTGATTTCACCGCAGGGGTGCGACAGTGCCGGGATACCGGCCAGGTTGACGCCGATGGTGTAGATGTCCGACAGGTACATCTGTACGGGGTCGCCTGATTTCTCGCCAAACTTGAAGGCCGTGCCCGGTGTGGTGGGGCTGGCGATGACATCACACTGCTTAAAGGCTTCGTCGAAGTCGTTGGCGATCAGGCGACGCAGACGTTGCGCCTGCAGGTAATAGGCATCGTAATAACCATGCGACAGCACGTAGGTGCCGATGAGGATGCGGCGTTTCACCTCTTCACCGAAACCCTGGGCACGCGACTTGGCGTACATGTCGTTGAGGTCGCTGTATTCCGGGGCGCGATAGCCGTAGCGTACGCCATCAAAGCGCGACAGGTTCGAACTGGCTTCGGCTGGTGCGATCACGTAGTAGGCAGCGACGGATTGGCCGATGGACGGCAAGGACACTTCCACCGTTTCGGCACCGAGTTTGCGGTATTCGGTGAGCGCAGCGTCAATGGCGGCCATGGTGGCGGCATCGCCGTCGGTGTTGAAAAACTCTTTGGGCAGGCCGATACGCAGCCCCTTGAGTGGTTGGTCCAGGGAGCGGGTGTAGTCCTCGGTTGCGCGTTCGAGACTGGTCGAATCTTTGGCATCGAAACCGGCAAAGGCATTGAGCAGCAGCGCGCAGTCATCGGCCGAATGGCCCATCGGGCCGGCCTGGTCGAGCGACGAGGCGAAGGCGATCATCCCCCAGCGCGAGACGGTGCCGTAGGATGGCTTGAGGCCGGTCAGACCGCACAGCGCAGCCGGCTGGCGAATTGAGCCGCCAGTGTCGGTACCGGTGACGGCTGGCGCCAGACGCGCGGCGACGGCGGCAGCCGAACCACCTGATGAACCGCCAGGCACGCGTTCAGTATCCCAAGGGTTGCGCACAGGGCCGTAGTACGAGGTTTCGTTCGACGAGCCCATGGCGAACTCGTCCATGTTCAGTTTGCCCAGCGAGACGAGACCGGCCTGGTTGCAGCGTTCGACGACGGTGGCGTTGTAGGGCGCGATGAAGTTTTCCA
>CAYLWV010000147.1:0-1760 GCA_964387485.1 uncultured Dechloromonas sp.
GGTCAGATTAGCCCAGAGACTGCACAAAAGCCAGTACTTCGGCTGCATGCCCTGGCACTTTAACGCCGCGCCATTCTCGGGCCAGGTTACCCCGGGCATCGATCACAAAGGTGCTGCGTTCAATGCCACGGACCTGTTTGCCATACATATTTTTCAGTTTCATGACACCGAACAGTTCGCAGACGCTTTCGTCGGGGTCGGAGATCAGACGGTAGGGAATCTGCTGCTTGGCGGTGAAGTTGTCGTGCGACTTCAGGCTGTCGCGCGAGACACCCACAATCACGGTGTTGGCCTTGGTGAAATCGGCGTTGAGGGCGCTGAACTGCTGCGCCTCGGTGGTGCAACCCGGGGTGCTGTCTTTGGGGTAAAAGTAGAGCACCAGGTGCTTGCCGGCCAGTGCCTGCAGGCTGAAATCGCCGCCAGTGGCGGGGGCGCTGAAATCGGGAACCGGTTGGTTGAGTGCTACAGTCATGGCGGACTCCTGGGCTTTAGACCGGGGTGGGGAGATCGACAATCAGCTCGCCGGAGCGGCCGGGGATCTCGCCCCAGGCAAAGGGGTGAATCGGCAGCATCTGGTGCGTGAGTGTGGCGTGATAATCGCCCATGGTACCCAGTGTATGACCCTGCTGGCGCCAGCCGGCGAGCAGACGATCAAAGATGGGGGCCAGTTTCTGGCCTTCCAGCTCGGCGTGCAGCGTAAACACATGGTCGCGTGGGCCATGGCGGTTGGGGTCGGTGAGGCCGAGCAGATGTTCGTGCACGTTATCGACGGTGAGACCATCCACACCGAGGATTTCATCCAGCGTCGGCAGTGTGGTCGGCAGCTGCATGTGCTTGCAGGGCTGGCCATCAATGCTCATGAAGTAGGGCGCAGCACCGCGGCCATCGGAGGCGTATTGCATGCCCCAGGCATCCAGTTGGCGAATGGCGGTTTCGTTCATCTGCCAGCCGGCAGCGCCATGCGTGGCGGGGGCGTGACCGAAGATCTCACCGAAGCGATCATAGCTGTGCTGCATGCGTTGCAGCGTCCAGGCGGCGTCACGTGTGCGCACCTGATCATGCCATTCAACGTGGTCCCAGGTGTGGATGCCGCATTCATGGCCGGCATTGGCAATGGCACGCATTTCTGCGGCGGCCTTTTTGCCGATATCGGGGCCGGGCAGCAGTACACCGTACGACAGTGTTTTGAGGCCGTAATGTTCAACGACCGAAGTGCGTGAGACCTTCTTCAGGAATCCGGGGCGAAAGACGCGGCGGAGCGCACGGCCGGTATTGTCGGGGCCAAGGCTGAAGAGAAAGGTGGCACGGGCCTGGTGGCGGTCGAGTAGCTGCTGGAGTGCGGGGACCCCTTCGCGGGTACCTCGCAGCGTATCGACATCAACCTTGAGTGTAATTCGTGACATGGGCGACCTGCAGGCTATGCGACACAAGGGGCGCAGTCAGAAAAACATCTGCCCGGCACGATGGCCGGGCAGACGGGAAAGCACAGGAGATCAGTCGACCAGCTGGCGAGCCAGGGCGACGTCGCCGCGGTAGGCCTCGAAAATCTTGCTGATGGCGTCGTTCATGCTGACGGTCGGCTTCCAGCCCAGATCTTCCATGGTGTTGGTGATCTTCGGCACGCGGTTCTGTACGTCCTGGTAGCCCTTACCGTAGTAAGCGCCCGAAGTCGTTTCCACCAGCTTCACATCCTTGGCGGTCGAGGCGTATTCCGGGATCTTGGCAGCGGTTTCCAGCATCATGTTGGCCAGTTCGCGCAC
>CAYLWV010000148.1:0-1678 GCA_964387485.1 uncultured Dechloromonas sp.
AAACGGTGCCTGCCAGCCCAGGGCATCGGCCAGCAGCAATGAGAGCGGTACGCCGGCAATGCTGGAAACAGAGAAGGCCGTGGCCACGTAGCCGGTGGCTTTGGCGCGCCGCTCAAAAGGGATGGCATCGGCCACGACGGTATGTACCATGGCGCCCATCATGCCGCCAAAGATGCCGGCCAGGCCGCGGGCAATGAGCAGCCATAGATAGCTGGGTGCCAGCGCGCACATCAGCGTGGCGATGGTGAAGGCGAGAAAAACACCCAGTAAAAACTGTTTGCGTTCGAAGCGGTCCACCACGGGTGCCATCAGCAAGCCGGCAGCGGCAGCACTGAAGCTGTAACTGGCAACGAGGAAGGCAAATTCCTGCGTGCTGATGCCCAGGGCGCTGATAAGAAAGGGCCCCAGCGGCATCATGATCATGAAATCCAGTACATGACAGAACTGGATACCCGACAAGATAAGCAGCATGGCGCGCTCTGCACGCGCCAGCGTGGTTTGTGGTGCTATGGGATCAGGCACGACGCCAGATGGTGCCTTGGGGCGTATCTTCCAGCACGACACCGGCTTCGAGCAACTCTTTGCGTACACGGTCGGCGGTGGCAAAGTCTTTGGCTTTGCGGGCATCCAGGCGTTCCTGAATGCGGGCTTCAATCTGCTCGGGCGTCAGGCCATCGGCATCCGCGCCGGTGCTGCGTTGTAAAAAGGCTTCCGGTGCCCGCTGCAGCAGACCCAGTACCCCGGCTAGGGCTTTGAGCTGCGCGGCCAGTTCGGCGCTCTGTTCACGGTTAACCGCTTGCGCCAGCTCGAACAGTACGGCCATGGCTTCGGGGGTGTTGAAGTCGTCGTTCATGGCGATCTGGAACTTCTGGCCGTAGGCGCTGTTCCAATCTACAGCCTCATCGGCGGCCGGTACATTCCGCAAGGCGGTGTACAGACGCTCAAGCGCATTCGCGGCATCATCCAGGTGTGCCGTCGAGTAATTCAACGGGCTGCGGTACTGCGCGCGCAGAATAAAGAAGCGGATGATCTCCGGATCGTAGACCTTGAGCACGTCGCGGATGGTGAAGAAATTGCCCAGGGATTTGGACATTTTTTCTTCAATGCCATCTTTCTCGACGCGGATGAAACCGTTGTGCATCCAGACATTGGCGAAAGTGCCGCCATGGGCGCCTTCGGACTGGGCGATTTCGTTTTCATGGTGCGGAAACTGCAAATCAGCGCCGCCGCCATGAATATCAAAATGGTTTCCGAGCAGTGCGCTGCTCATGGCGGAACATTCGATATGCCAGCCCGGGCGGCCATCTCCCCAGGGCGAGGCCCAGGCCGGTTCGCCGGCTTTGGCGTGCTTCCACAGCACGAAGTCGAGAGGGTCTTCTTTGGCACCCGCCACTGCAACGCGCTCACCCGCGCGTAGATCATCCAGCGATTTACCGGAGAGCTTGCCGTAACCGGGGAACTTGCGCACGGCAAAGTTGACGTCGCCATCACCGCCCTGATAGGCCAGACCCTTGTTCTCCAGGGTGCCGATCAGATCGAGCATTTCCTGCACGTATTCGGTAGCGCGCGGTTCTTTGGTCGGGCGCAGTACGCCGAGGGCATCGCTGTCTTCATGCATGGCGGCAATGTAGCGATCCGTCAGTTGCTGAATGGTTTCGCCCCGCTCATTGGCGCGGTT
>CAYLWV010000149.1:0-1657 GCA_964387485.1 uncultured Dechloromonas sp.
CGGCGAGACGCTCTGCCGTCGCTGCCATACCGGTCACATAGGCGCGAAACAGCCGGTTAAGCACGGCAAAACCGATCCACAACGCCAATAGCGTCAACAGTGCACCCAAGGGCATGAGCTGCTGGAAGTAATGCGCAAAGACGGCCCGATGTTCTACCGTACCTTCTGCCCAGGCAAAAATGGCCACCGCCACAAACGGGCCGGCCATCAGGGCGGACAATACAACAACCGCGAGGATGTAACGGGTTCTGGCGCTGAACTTTTCCAAAGCATGCTTCTCCATCAATGTCGTCGAAGCAGAATACCGAAACTTGCCTGGACCGTCACCCACCCGTTTTACCTGACCGCCACTGATCAAACTCGCGCTTATTCTGAGCGCTTTCAGCTTCGATTGAATCCGGCGGTAATTGCTTCATGCATTCAGCTAGGGCTTTGGGATCCGGCTTCTCGATGATCGGTGGCTCGGCCTGAACTTTGGCGGATTTACCGTCCCAGGCAAAACGATTACGGAATACCGGCGGATCTGGGAGACAGTCATCCCGATAGACGGGTGGACCATCCGCGGCAAAGGGCTGAAACGAGATCGTTCTTTCAAAGATCAAAGGTTGACCGGTTGGCGTAGGTGGCAATGGCGGCATTGACTCAATCGCCTTTCTAGCGAGTTTTTCTGCAACCTCCGAGGTACTCCACAAGGTTTCAAGCTTGGCCAATCTGCCATCTGGCGCGATTTCAACTCGGAAGCGCACCACACCCTGATCCGGTCCTTCGACGGCCGTGCCCATCATACTGCGCACCTGCTGCCCCCAGTTATAACGATAGCGTTTACTGTTCTTTAAGGTGTAAGTACTCGCCAATGCCCATTCTTCGGCACTTGGAGCAGCTGGCGCCGCCATCGAGGCAGGTTCACGCGGCGTTGCCAATTCCGGAGCGGCCACCATCTCTGGTTCAGGCATCTGGGATTTTGGGGATTCAGGCTGCAGCGCCGGTTCGGGCTTGATACGCTCTGGTAGCGGCTCGTGTCGCGGCACTAATTCGACCGCAAAGACCGTTTCCTGTGGCTTAGGCATCGCGGGCTGATGATTAAAAAGCCATGCAAAGACGCCGTGCACCAATACAGCCAGCACGGCAGCAATCCCAAAGTCTTTGCGAATGTTCATGGCGCGAAGACTACCATCTCCGCAACAGAATTAAACAGCTTCTTAACTAACTTAGCGCTCCCCAAAGGCCTCGGTAAAAGTCTTGGTCAGCGGTTTGGTCAGATACGACAGGACTGAGCGCTTGCCCGTCTGGATATCGACCGTGGCTGTCATCCCCGGGCGGACCTCAATGTCGTTGATCCGTTCGCTTTTCTTGAAGTCTTTTTCGGTAATGGCCACCTTGACCCGGTAGTAGGTCATGGGGCCAGCCTTGGTGTCTTCCTGCAGGGTGTCGGCACTCACATAAGTCACGGTGCCACTCATGGTGCCAAAGATGGCATAGTCGTAGGCATCGAGCTTCACTTTGGCTGCTTCTCCGGCCCTGATGTTGGCCATGTCTGCCGGTTTGATCTTAGCTTCGACGACCAGGTCGGATTCTGTCGGTAGGATCTGCAGGATTTCATCGCCCTGACGAACCACGCCGCCCAGGGTGGTGACTTTGACGCTTTTCACGATGCCGG
>CAYLWV010000150.1:0-1653 GCA_964387485.1 uncultured Dechloromonas sp.
CGCTGGAACAAGCTGACCATTGCCCATGGCTGCTACTGGAAGAAGTGTAGTTTCTGCGATGTGAGTCTCGACTACATCTCGCGCTATGAAACAGCCTCGGCTAGCTTGCTGGTTGATCGCATCGAACAGATCGTTGCTGAGACCGGACAGACCGGTTTTCATTTTGTGGATGAAGCAGCCCCCCCCAAAGCGCTCAAGGCCCTCGCCGAAGAACTGATCCGTCGCAACGTCACCATCTCCTGGTGGGGCAACATCCGCTTTGAAAAGACCTTTACACCCGAACTGGCCGAACTGCTTGCCGACAGTGGTTGTATCGCCATGTCCGGTGGGCTGGAAGTAGCATCTGACCGCTTGCTGAAACTCATGCAGAAGGGCGTGTCCGTTGATCAGGTGGCGCAGGTGACGCGCGCCTTTACCGAGGCCGGCATTCTGGTGCACGCCTATCTGATGTACGGGTTCCCGACGCAGACCTTGCAGGATACGGTGGATGCGTTGGAGTATGTGCGCCAGCTATTTGAAAACGGCTGCATCCAGAGTGGCTTCTTCCACCGCTTTACGTGTACGGTGCATTCGCCTGTCGGTAAAGACCCGGCTGCCTACGGTATTACGCTGCAACCATTGCCGCCCATCAGCTTTGCCAAGAATGACGTCGCGTTTATTGACCCGACTGGCGTTGATCACGATCTCTTAGGCCAGGGCCTCAGAAAAGCCATCTATAACTACATGCACGGCATCGCACTCGATGACGATGTACGCAACTGGTTTGATCTGCCCAGAGGGCAGGTGCCTAAGCCGAGCGTGCCTAGACAGAAGATCGCCCGGGCGTTGGGTTACGCTTGAACGGCCTTGTGCCGTGGGCAGTTTGCGAGATGGTCGTTGACCATCCCTGCCGCCTGCATGAAGGCATAGCAGATGGTCGGGCCGACGAATTTGAAACCGGCTTTGAGCAGGGCTTTGCTCATGGCAACGGATTCCGGTGTGCTGGCCGGTACCTCGGCCATGCTTGCCCAGTGGTTCAGAATTGGCGTGTGTCCTACAAACTGCCAGAGAAAGTCACTGAATGATTGGCCGCTTTCCTGGATGGCGAGATAGGCCTTCGCATTCAGGATCGTCGCAGCGACCTTGGCGCGATTGCGGATGATGCCTGGGTCAGCCAGCAGGGTAGCCACTTTGGCGTTATCGTAATGGGCAATGACTTCAGGCTGAAAGCCATCAAACACGACCCGGTAGTGTTCGCGCTTTTTAAGCACGGTTGACCATGAAAGCCCGGCTTGAGCGCCTTCAAGAATCAGTAGTTCGAAGAGGGCGCGGTCATCCCGTAGGGGCACGCCCCATTCTTCATCATGGTAGGCCCGATAGAGATCAAATCCCGTACACCAGGGGCAGGGATCGCCAGCCTTATTTAAGGGCAGCGTCATAGTTCTCCGGGCTGAACCCGACCAGCAGTTGCTTACCGGTATCCAGCACCGGCCGTTTAATCATGCTGGGGTACTGAATCATGAGTTGGTGGGCTTTTTTTGCATCAACATCGGCACGCTCTTCATCGGTGAGCTTTTTCCACATCAGGCCACGGGTGTTGAGCAGGGTTTCCCACCCGGCACGCGCAATCCAGTCCGGCAGATGGCTCTCGGCCACGCCAGCCTTCTTGTAATC
>CAYLWV010000151.1:0-1638 GCA_964387485.1 uncultured Dechloromonas sp.
CCCCACCCCGTGGCAGATGCCCGTCGTTCTAACGACACCGTCTTCCGTAATCTGTATTGGCTGATTCTGCCAAACATCATGCGTATTCCAATCCGCTGCAAACGGGGCAAACCCCTCACGTGCAAACGTGGGTAAACGCTCAAAGAGCGCATCCAGTACACAGGGCAACAAGGCTTCGGGCGTCACCGGGTCGATAAACAGTTCAGACAACGCACCGATGGTTTGATCGGTGACTGCCGCATCCAGCATTGCATCGACCATGCAGTTAAGTCCGATACCGATCACCACCACCAGCTCCCGACCCGCGTCGGATTTGGGCCTGAGCGTCGATTCGATCAGAATCCCTCCGGCTTTGGCATAGCAACCCGCTCCCCGGCGCAGCAAAAGATCATTCGGCCACTTCAAGCCACATTGTATTGCGGCCACTCGCTGCCCCAATCGGGGATCGGCAAGGGCCTGCACAACTGCCAGGCCAACCAGCAATGACAGACCTTGCAGACGCGCGGGATCTGGCGGAAACGCCCACAGCAATGAAAACGTCAGACTATGATCAGCCGCCGCCAACCAGCTGCGCCCACGGCGGCCACGTCCGGCTAATTGCTGGCGCGCCACAAAGACACTGCCAGCCGGCGCCCCCGCCTCTGCCGCATCGAGCAGCAAGCGGTTGGTCGAGTCGCAGGACTCAAACCGGGTGATCTTTGGCAGTGTTTTTTGCGGATGCATCCTCATCAAGCCTGAGTTCCTGGATTTTGCGCGTAATTGTATTACGACCGATCCCCAGCAACTGCGCTGCTTCGATTCGACGCCCTCCCGTGTGGTGCAATGCCCGGGCAATCAACGTCCCTTCGAAGTCCTGCATCAACCGACCATAAATGGCGGTATCTGCCTCCTGGCCATGCAGAGAAGCCTCTGCGAGCATCGCATCCACCAAGCCCGCCAGCGGCGCCGTCCATTCAGCACCACCGCTGATTGGCGTGGGCACCGAGGGCTGTGCCGGACTCATGGCCACCGCTTCGGAAATCGAAACGACCGCCGCCTCCTGGCGTAGCTCGGGCGGCAGGTCATTGATGTCGACGGTCTGCCCTGGCGCCATCACCGTAAGCCAGTGACACAGGTTTTCCAGTTGACGCACATTACCCGGGAAGGGCAATGAGGTCAGATAGGCCATGGCCGCTGGCGTCAGCTGCTTCGGCTCGCCACCGAGCTCACGTGCACTACGCGCCAAAAAGTGCATGGCCAGATCCGGGATATCCTCGCGGCGCTCCTTGAGCGGCGGCAAACGCAAACGAATCACATTCAGGCGGTGAAACAGATCTTCACGGAAGAGCCCCTGACGCACCCGCTCCTCCAGGTTCTGGTGCGTGGCGGCAA
The DNA here is from genome assembly GCA_964387485.1 of uncultured Dechloromonas sp. Taxonomy (GTDB): domain Bacteria; phylum Pseudomonadota; class Gammaproteobacteria; order Burkholderiales; family Rhodocyclaceae; genus Fluviibacter. Next base: position 1,372 of record CAYLWV010000151.1, read on the forward strand.
TCACACGGACGTTAGATTTGATCGACTGATGCCCGCCCACCCGATAGTAGTGGCCATCGGAAAGCACCCGCAACAACCGGGTTTGCAGCTCCGACGGCATGTCTCCGATTTCATCCAGGAACAACGTACCGCCATCGGCCTCTTCAAATCGGCCACGGCGCTGCGTGGCGGCACCGGTAAAGGCGCCTCGCTCATGGCCAAAGAGTTCGGATTCCAGCAGATCACGCGGAATGGCCGCCGTATTAATGGCAATAAAGGGTTTTTTGG
>CAYLWV010000152.1:0-1626 GCA_964387485.1 uncultured Dechloromonas sp.
GGCAACACGATCGGCAGAACGCCGTTCTTGAAACAGTTATTGAAGAAGATATCGGCGTACGACTCGGCGATGATGGCGCGGAAGCCGTAATCGAGCAGCGCCCACGGCGCGTGTTCGCGTGAGCTCCCGCAACCGAAGTTCTGACGGGTCAGCAGCACCGACGCCCCCTTGAACTGCGGCTGATTCAGCGAAAACTGCGGATTCAGCGGGCGGTTGGTGCAATCCTGGCCGGGCTGGCCCACATCCATGTAGCGCCATTCGTCAAACGCATAGGGGCCAAAGCCCGAACGATTAATCGACTTGAGAAACTGCTTGGGGATGATGGCATCGGTATCCACATTGGCACGATCCAGCGGCGCCACCAGGCCATCCAGCACAACAAACTTATCCATTAGAGCACCTCCCGCACATCAACAAAGCGGCCGGCAATGGCCGCGGCGGCGGCCATGATCGGGCTTACCAGATGGGTACGACCCATCGGGCCCTGACGGCCTTCAAAGTTACGGTTCGAAGTCGAGGCACAACGTTCGCCCGGCGACAGACGATCCGCATTCATGCCCAGACACATCGAACAACCCGGCTCACGCCATTCGAAACCTGCTGCTTTGAAAATCTTGTCCAGGCCTTCTTCTTCCGCCTGGCGCTTGACCAGGCCCGAACCCGGCACCACTAGGGCCAGCTTCACGTTAGCGGCAACGCTACGGCCACGCACAATGGCAGCCGCCTGACGCAAATCTTCGATCCGCGAATTGGTACACGAACCGATAAAGATCTTGTCCACCGTCACACCGGCTATCGGCGTATTCGGGTTCAGACCCATATACGCCAGTGCACGTTCCATGCCTTCACGCTTGACCGGATCCTGCTCTTTGGCCGGATCAGGAATCATCTCGTTGATGCCGATCACCATTTCCGGCGAAGTGCCCCAGGTCACTTGCGGCTGAATGGCGCGGGCGTCGAGTTCAACGACCTTATCGAACTTGGCTCCCTCGTCCGTGTGCAACGTGCGCCAGTAAGCCACGGCCTTATCCCAATCGCTGCCCTTCGGCGCAAAGGTCCGACCCTGCACATAATTGATCGTCGTATCGTCTACCGCTACCATGCCGGCACGCGCACCCGCTTCGATAGCCATATTACAAACGGTCATACGACCTTCCATCGACAGGCCGCGAATGGCACTACCGGCAAACTCAATGGCGTAACCCGTACCACCCGCCGTGCCGATTTTGCCGATGATGGCCAGTACGATGTCTTTAGCACCCACGCCCTTGCCAACAGGCCCATCAACGCGAATGAGCATCGACTTGGATTTTTTCGAGACCAGTGTCTGCGTGGCCAGCACGTGTTCGACTTCCGAGGTACCGATACCGAAGGCCAGTGCAGCAAACGCCCCATGCGTCGAGGTATGCGAATCACCGCAGACGACGGTCATGCCCGGTAGCGTTGCGCCCTGCTCCGGGCCAACCACGTGCACGATACCCTGGCGCACATCCTTGAACGGAAAATAAGCCAGTGCGCCGTTAGCGCGGATGTTGGCATCCAGCGTATCCACCTGCAGACGCGAGGTCTCGTCGTCGATACAGGCCGTACCTTCGGCTTTTTCCCAACCATCCGTCGGCGTGTTGT